>JBEGSV010000037.1:0-6725 GCA_041179685.1 Actinomycetota bacterium | reverse complement strand
ATAAGTATGTAACTTTTTCATTGCAGGTCTTGCGCCCCGATAGCTCGCCAGTAGTGACCGGTGATGTGAAATTTGTTTCAGGGAGAAATCCGGTGCAATTGAAGTTCACTCAATCCATCGTTCGCTCAACGAGCGGGTTCTGGAAAGTTGCCTTGAAGACAGATATGGCGGGAACTTGGAATGGCGAGCTTCGATTTAACGATCCATCGGGAACACATGGCGATGTTTCGACTCGAGTTTCATTTACTCTCACCCAAGGAGTTGCGCCATCTCCCACACCAAGTCCAAAGCCAGAGGCAACACCAAAGCCATCAAAAACAGATGGTTGTAGGAATCAGATCAAAAACTAAGCTTTAATCAAAGCTTCTAGCGCTTCGACTTCTGCTGCAACCTGAGATTTGTATTCGGCGATAGATGCCTTCTTCTCCTTTGCGCCCCAACCAAGTACTGGTGCAATAAGTGATGCAATCTCGTCGACTAGATCAATACCTGCCTGTGTCGCCTCAAAAGCTAGACGGGTACGGCGTGAAATCACATCATCGACCGACATAGCGCCTTCATGGCTTGCAGCGTAAACAATCTCAGCCTTGAGATAAGGCAAACCTTCTGCAAGTGGCTTCGCCAACTTCTTATCTTCAGTGATGAGCTCGAGAACTTCACTGATGAGAGAGCCATAACGATTGAGCAGATGAATCACTGACTTCTCATCAATACCGTACTGTTCTGCAATCTGTGCGCTCTGCTGGGTAAGTGCGTAGTAACCATCTGCACCAACAAGTGGCAACTTCTCTGTGCAAGATGAGTTGACCAAGCGACGAAGGTCGGTGACCGCCATATCAATCGCATCTTTACCCATTACGCGGTAGGTCGTGTACTTACCGCCTGCAATACTGACAAAACCTGGCGCACTGCGATCGGTAGTGTGTTCGCGAGAGAGTTTCGTCGTTGCAGAGCCCTTGGTATTTGCCACTAATGGGCGAAGTCCTGCATAGACACCAATAATCTCTTCGCGCTTGAGCTGTGGCTCGAGAACCTTGTTCGCTTGATCGAGAATATATTGGACATCTTCGGTTGTCGCATATGGATGAGCGCGATCACCATCGTATGGAGTATCAGTGGTACCAACGATCCACTTATCTCCCCATGGGATGAGGAAGAGCACTGAGATTGCAGTCTTTAAGATGATTCCAGTATTAGATTTAATTGCATCGCCCGGCACGACGATATGGACGCCCTTAGACATCGTGACACCGTAGCCAGCTTTAAGCCCGAAGCGCTCGTGCATCTCATCGCTCCAGATACCGGCGCACATGACAACAGCCTTGGCGGAAACGTTGATCTTATTGCCGGTCTCAGTATCGATAACAGTTGCGCCGATAACTTTCTTGCCATCCTTGATTAAGTTTTCAACTTCAACGCGTGTAGCGATCGTTGCGCCATGGCGAGCAGCTGTGCGAATGATTGTCATTGTGTGGCGTGCATCGTCAACCTGTGCGTCGTAATACTTGACGGCGCCGGTGACAATATCTTGGCGAAGTGATGGTGCAATTTCGGCAATCTTCTTTGCCGACATGTGCTTATGCCATGGAAGTGCGCGCTGAAAACCGCGTAGTACGTCATAGAGAGCAAGACCAGCACCAACATAGGTGCGATCTTTTAACTTCTCATGTAATGGATATAGAAAACCAACTGGCTTCACCAAGTGCGGGCTGAGGGAAGAGACCATGAGTTCGCGCTCATGGAGGGCTTCACGCACTAACTTAAAATCGTATTGCTCGAGGTAGCGAAGACCACCGTGAATCAATTTACTTGAACGGCTTGATGTGCCAGAGGCAAGGTCACGTGCCTCAACGAGGGCAACTTTCAATCCGCGAGAAGCTGCGTCGAGAACAGCGCCGGCACCCGTGACGCCACCGCCGATGACCAGGATGTCGAACTCATCATTGGCCAGAGATTGGATTGCGGCATCGCGCTGTTCTGGGCTGAGTTCAGATGAAAACATCGTAGGTATACCGATTTCCCGTTCAATTGAGTAGGCTTAAGGATATGGCATTCGTAGGCAGTTTGGACCAAGGAACTAGTAGTACTCGCTTCATGATCTTTGATCAGGGCGGCAAGGTTGTTGGCCAGCATCAATTAGAGCACCGTCAAATACTCCCCCAGGCAGGTTGGGTCGAACATGATGCAGCTGAAATCTGGGATCGAGTTCAAGAGGTTATCGCCGGCGCATTAAAGCAGGCCAATCTTCTCGGTTCAGATTTGGCATCGATTGGAATCACGAATCAACGTGAGACTACTGTTGCATGGGATGTCACCACTGGTCAGCCACTTCATAACGCCATCGTCTGGCAGGATGTTCGAACCGCCGCCTATCTAGACTCTCTCTCAGAGTCAGCCCGTGCAACCTTGACCCATAAGAGCGGTCTCACCGTTGCTCCTTATTTTGCTGGTAGCAAGATGCATTGGTTTATCGAAAATTTAGAGGCGGTGCGCGGCGCAATCGCGGCAGGAACCGCCCGCTTTGGCACGATCGATAGCTGGCTCTTATGGAATCTCTCTGGTGGCACCCAAGGAGGCGTTCACTTCACCGACGTCACCAATGCCAGCCGAACTTTGCTGATGAACCTTGAGACACTTGATTGGGATCAAGAGTTGCTCGACATTTTAGAAGTTCCTCGCGCTGTACTGCCTACTATCAAATCTTCATCTGAGATCTACGCCCAGACAAATCCGCACGGTCCACTCGGTGCATCTGTTCCAATCGCTGGAATCCTCGGCGATCAGCAAGCTGCGATGGTGGGCCAAGTCTGTTTCGATCGTGGTGAGTCAAAGACCACTTATGGCACCGGCAACTTTGCACTTCTTAATACAGGTACGGATATTGTTCGATCCAAGAACGGTCTACTCACAACGGTCTGCTACAAATTTGGTGATCAGCCAGCGCGTTACGCGCTCGAAGGATCGGTCGCAGTCACTGGATCTGCAATTCAGTGGCTCCGTGATCAGCTTGGAATCATTACCCATGCGGCAGATACTGAAGCGCTTGCATCTTCCGTAGTTGATACCGCTGGCGTCTACTTTGTTCCTGCATTCTCTGGCCTCTTTGCACCATATTGGCGCAGCGATGCGCGCGGAGTGATTGTTGGCCTTACTCGCGCTGCAACGAAGGCTCACCTTGCACGTGCAGCGCTCGAAGCAATCTGTTATCAGACACGGGATGTCATGGATGCGATGGTTGCAGATTCTGGCGTACCAATGGTTGAGATGCGCGTTGATGGCGGAATCACTGCAAATTCTCTCTGCATGCAGATGCAAGCCGACATCATGGGAATCGATATCACAAGGCCGCTCATTACTGAGACAACAGCACTTGGCGCTGCATATGCAGCAGGGCTGGCAGTCGGAGTATGGTCCAATACCGATGAGCTAAAGAAGCAGTGGCAACAATCTCGTCGCTGGAATCCAACAACTACCTCTGACGATCGTGCCGCTGGCTATGCTGGCTGGAAGAAAGCAATCGAACGCACACTTAATTGGGCTTAACCGTTATAGAGTTACCTCATTATGAGCGCAATGAATGAGATTAAAGAGCTTTCTGCAGGAGTAGTACGTACCGACCGGACAATGAATGATGGTCGCACTATTCGTTACTACGACACCGCTGGCCAAACTCGTTCAGTTGCCGATCAACGCGAGAAGGAAGAACAGCCAGGAATTGGCGAGCTCCGCCTTGATCCATTGGTCAATGAGTGGGTTGCCATGGCAGCACATCGCCAAGGACGCATCTTCCTTCCACCGAAAGAGCTCTGCCCACTCTGTCCGACAACAGGTGAGCTTCTTACCGAGATTCCTGAATCAGAGTATGAAGTTGTTGTCTTTGATAATCGCTCACCTTCACTACGCCCACCAGAAGGTGATTTCGCACTCCCTGATTTAGTAGGTGCAGATACCGATGAAGGAGTCGCCGCAGGAAAGTGTGAAGTCATCTGCTTTACCGGAGACCATGGCGGATCATTTAAGACGTTATCCACACAACGCGTGCGAACTTTGCTGGAGGCTTGGCGTGATCGCACCCAGGAACTATCGCAACTTCCATATGTCGAACATATTGCACCTTTTGAAAACCGCGGCGAAGAAATCGGTGTCACTCTCGCCCATCCCCATGGTCAGATTTACGCTTACTCCTACCTTCCACCTCGCGTGACAAAGATGTTGGCAGTTGCGCGTGAGCATAAGGAGAAGACGGGTCACGTCCTCTTTGATGACGTTCTTGCGCGCGAACTCCGCGACGGAGATCGCATTATCTGTCGCAATGAACATTGGGTCGCCTACACACCATATGCGTCTCGCTATCCTTTTGAGATTCATGTTGTTCCACTGCAACCGGTTGCGGATCTCACCGAGCTCTCCCCTGCCGCCTGCGATTCTTTCCCCTCAATTGCAATCGAAGTAATGCAGCGCCTTGATGGCGTTTTCAATATTGATATGGCTTACATCGCAGCGTGGCATCAGGCTCCGGTTCGTCAGGGACGCGATCTATTACGTCTTCATTGGCAGATCACCTCTGTTCGACGTGCGCCAGGAAAATTGAAGTACCTCGCTGGCTCTGAATCTGCGATGGGTGCATTCATTATGGATATGAAGCCAGAGCAGTCAGCTGCTCAACTCAAAGATGTAAAGCTGTAAAGCTATGGCATCCCTTGAAGCAGCATTCCAAGAGCTCTTTGGCCATAAAGCAGAGGTGCTCGCAGAAGCGCCAGGACGTGTCAATCTGATTGGCGAGCATATTGATTACAGTGAAGGCTTTGTTCTCCCTTTCGCGATTGCAGATCGCACCTACGCAGCTATCTCGCGAAATAGTGATGGCTTGGTCCGGATTGCATCTCAGCAACGAAAGAATCGAATCTTCACTATAGATATTGCTGATGTAAAACCTGGAAGTGCAGGCGATTGGGAGAAGTACGTCCTCGGAGTTATTTGGACGTTGGAGATCACAACGGGTGTAGATATCTTGGTTGATGGCCACGTTCCAGCAGGAGCAGGTCTCTCATCCTCTGCCGCCCTCGAATGCTCAGTTGCAGTTGGCCTCAACTCACTCTTCTCGCTCGACAAAACACTTGAAGATCTTGCTCGAGCAACCCAGAAGGCTGAGAACGATTACGTTGGAATGCCGTGCGGAATCATGGATCAATCGGTCTCTTTGATGGGCCGCGAAGGGTCTGCACTTCTCTTGGATTGCCGCGACTTATCAACTGAATCAGTACCCTTTGATGTCGCATCTGCCGGACTAGAGCTTCTCATTATCGATACGCAGGCCCATCACGCACTCGTTGATGGCGGATATGCCGAGCGTCGTGCATCCTGCGAATCAGTTGCTGCGAAGTTCTCGATTCCATCGATGCGTCATCTCACTATGGAAATTCTTGATGGTAGAAAATCTGAAATTACCGATGTCGAGTATCGCCGTGCTCGACATGCAGTAACTGAGATTCAACGCGTGAAGGATGCGGTTATCGCACTTAAAGCATCAGATTTCACCACTCTTGGACGACTAATCAACGAATCTCATATCTCACTCCGCGATGACTACACCGTCTCATGCCCAGAACTCGATACCGCCGTAGATGCAGCGATTGCTGCCGGCGCCCTCGGTGCACGGATGGTCGGTGGTGGCTTTGGCGGTAGCGCAATTGCTCTGATCGAGGCAGATCAGATCGAATCAGTGAAGGATGCAATCAAGCAAGCTTACGCCGCAAAGAGCTTTAAAGGCCCTCGATTCTTTATATCGCTACCTAGCGCTGGCGCTTCGGCGCGCGTTCTACATTAATTTGTAGAGCTAGCAGCTGATCCGAGAGTTACCTTAAAGGTCTTCTCTCCACCTGTAGGAAGAGTGACGGTTACCGTCGCAGAAGTTCCTGGAACCAATGACCGGATACGAACAATTGCGCTCTCGGTATCAGGAATCTTTATCCCATTGATTGATGTGATGATCGATCCAACAGGAATCCCCACCTTCTCAGCTGCCTCGCCGGTGCTGAGTCGAGAAATCTTTGCTCCTCCACCTGTATAGGCAGGATCAAAGTAGACGCCAAGTACTGGTCGCGTTGATTTACCGGTAGCGATAATTTCATCAATGATTCTCTTGGCTTCAGTGATTGGAATTGCAAATCCCAATCCAATGTTTCCGCTTGTTCCACCAGAGCTCAGCGTTGCAATGGCTGAGTTAACGCCAATGAGGCGACCTTGAGCATCTACCAGCGCACCTCCAGAGTTACCTGGGTTAATTGCAGCATCAGTCTGAATTGCATTTACATATGACTCGGCTCCTGCGCTTCCTGTGGTTACAGGTCGATTGAGCGAAGAGATAATGCCACTAGTTACGGTATTTGCTAGACCCAATGGAGAACCGATTGCAAGAACTGGTTCGCCGACGCTTACCTTTGTCGAATCACCTAACTTAATCTCTGGAAGATTGCCGGTGTTGATCTTCAGTACTGCAAGATCATAATTGGCATCGCGGCCGACAATCGTTGCTCTATAAGTTGTTCCGTTGAGAATCTCGACATTGATTGTTCCGGAAGATGCGGCATCTGCCACAACGTGATTATTGGTGACGATATAACTTGTAGAGGCTGATGACTTATAGATTGACCCTGAGCCATTTCCGCCACCGGATGCAGTGGTGACACGAATCGAGACAACAGATGGTGTGACGAGCGAAGCGA
>JBEGSV010000036.1:0-3330 GCA_041179685.1 Actinomycetota bacterium | reverse complement strand
ACTTCGGCGAGTGGTCGAGGGCCATACGGGCCGCGGGCAGTGTCACCAATATAGAGAATCGATTCGTGCGGGAGTTGATCCAAAATTGCGCGAGCAACTGTTAATCCTCCAACGCCAGAATCAAAGATTCCAATGGGTGCGTTGCTCATGCCCTAATCGTACGAGGTGTTGAGATGAAAACGAGAATTGACGTTCGAGTTATGCCCAGAGAGTGCCGTCGAGGCCCTCTGTTGCTTCATCTACATCGCTGCCATAGACGCCTGTTGAGAGATATTTCCATCCTCCATCGCAGACAATAAATGCGATATCAGCATCGCGACCTTCTCGAAGCGCTTCTTGCCCCATCGCAATTGCTGCATGCAAGATTGCACCGGTTGAGATCCCTGCGAAGATGCCCTCTACGTGGAGGAGTTCGCGCACACGCTTAACGGAATCTTCGGCACCAACAGAGAAACGTCGAGTCAAAACAGATGCGTCATAGAGCTCTGGAACGAATCCCTCATCAATGTTGCGGAGGCCGTAGACAAGCTCACCATAACGAGGCTCTGCTGCGATGATCTGTACATCTGGTTTATGTTCACGAAGATAGCGCCCAGCGCCCATCAGCGTGCCAGTTGTACCGAGCCCGGCAACAAAGTGGGTAACGGTGGGAAGGTCTGCCAAAATCTCTGGACCAGTACCGTTGTAATGCGCAAGCGAATTAGCTGGATTTCCATATTGATAAAGAAAAACATAATCGGGATTGGCGGCTGCAATTTCCTTTGCAACTCGCACTGCCTCATTAGAACCACCAGCGGCTGGTGAAGAAATAATCTGAGCGCCCCACATCTCAAGGAGTTGACGTCGCTCTGGGCTGGTGTTCTCTGGCATAACGCAGATGAGTTTGTATCCGCGAACCTTCGCCGCCATTGCAAGTGAGATTCCAGTATTTCCTGATGTTGGCTCAAGAATTGTTGCGCCGGGTTTGAGTAGTCCGCTCTTCTCTGCCTCGTCAACCATTGAGATCGCTGTGCGATCTTTAATTGATCCGGTTGGATTGCGATCTTCCATCTTCGCCCATAGGCGAACATTGGGTGCAGGTGAAAGTCGCGGAAGACCAATCAGCGGTGTATTGCCAACAGATGCTGCGAGAGAGTCGTAACGCGCCATAGTGATTTAATAAAGTCGATTAGAGAGAATCGACTGATCCGCCGGCAACAGCGGGAAGAATTGTTACGGAGTCGCCATCCTTAAGAGGTGCCTCAAGGCCACCGAGGAAGCGAACATCTTCATCATTGATATAGATGTTGATGAAGCGACGGAGCGCCCCATTCTCGAGAAGTCGCTCGCCGAGGCCTGCGTATTGCGCATCGAGATCTGTAATGAGAGCTGAGAGAGTTGCTCCGGCAGCTTCTACAGACTTCTGCTCCTTGGTATATGGACGAAGGATTGTTGGGATACGAACTTCAATAGACATGCCCGTATTATGGCGAAAAAGGGCCTTAGGCGGTAATTGAAACTTCTTCCTCGGTCACTACCCCATCGATGATGCGATATGAACGAAACTCTGTTGCAGGTGCAATCTCTTCGCGAGTAGAGACCAGTACGTAGTGCGCCCCAGGCTCGCCGGCATAGGCGATATCGGTACGTGATGGATATGCCTCGGTCTCAGTGTGAGAGTGATAAATAACAACTATCTCTTCATCCTTGTCATCGACCTCGCGATAGAGGGCCAATAAGTCTTTCGGATCGAATTCATAGAAGGTTGGTGAGTGTGCCGCATTGATCATCGGAATATGGCGGATTGGTGTATCTGCCCCAGCAGGTCCAAGGATTACACCGCAGCATTCATCGGGATACTCGGCGCGTGATTGTTCGAGAATTGCATCAACAATTGCGCGTGAGATTGTGAGTGACATAGCCTTATTCTAATCCTAAATTCTTACTCTGGATTCTCATCCATAAGAGCTGTCAACAAAGTCTCTTGCAACCAACCCAGCCAGGTATAGACCGCATAAACACCTCGGAGCGGATCATCTGGAGAGAGTAATTCGAGATGTTCGTAATTGTTATTCTCTATTTTAAGACGAACACCAAGGGCGAGACGAATGTCATTGAGACCGCCTAACCAATCATTTGCACCATTGTGATCGAGTTCGATATCACCTTCTGGTGAACTCTTAATTCCGATTCGAATCGCCATCGCATGCGCTTGTTTCTTTCCACGCAAAGTCGATTCGGTGTAACGGCGAAACTCTGCCGCATCAACATCATCTGCATATGCATTTGGAAGTAACCGGTGCAAGACCTCATCTTCAGGTGGAGAATCATGTGAGGTGATACCGACCATTGCTGCAAGTGGATCTTCATGTCCGTGATCGACGCGCTCGGCCAATAGCTCGATAATTTGTTCAACTAGATTAAGGATTACTTCTCTCTCGGTCTCATCAAAATGCGCAACATACGAATGTTCGCCGTGGCGCTTAAAGCCTTCGGTCGCGGTCATTAAATTTGATCCCCGCGTTGCAAAGTTGCCCACAAGCCATATTCATGGAGACGAGCAACATCATGCTCCATCTCTTCGCGACTTCCAGTAGAGACGATTGCCTTTCCATCATTATGAACCTGCAACATCAACTCTGTTGCTTTCGCTTTTGAGTATCCAAATAGCTCCATAAAGACATAGGTCACGTAACTTTGTAGGTTTACCGGGTCGTCCCAGACAATTGTCACCCAAGGGGTATCACTCGAGAAGATCGCTTGAATCTGCTCTTCCAGCGCATCAGCTAATTTGGCCATCAAAGGTTGCTCCTCATGGATTTATTTAACCAACTCGGAGCTGCCGACGCTACGGATAAGAATGGAGAATGACGGTGTTGTTGCGATTGGCCACTGCGCCTGCGCGGCTGCGCTGACTCTTAGTGTCAGAACGCCCTTCTGCGCTGCAGATGCCGAGAAGGTAAATGCTCCCTGAGCATCAGTAGTAACAATTGTTCCGAACGGTTGCCACTTGCCTGCTGTGAGTTTCTCTACCTGAATAAATGTGCCTGCGCTACGAGGGCGAATAGATCCAGTCACGGTAAAAGTTTCGCTCTTTCTTGCAGAGGCAGGTGCAGATACAAAAATCAAACGTGACATAGCTACAGCGATTTCATTTGAAATACCTTCGCCGCGCTCCCATGATCCCTCGCTATAGGCGCGAATTGTGGTGGACTTTCCAATCAGAAGCGGCTTGGTGAATTTTCCAGCAGCATCGGTGTTTACTGTTGTCAGCAATCTCCAAGTGCTATCCCCCAGAGATTTACCTTCAATGCGGATTGAAACATTTGCCAGCGGAGTCTTATCTTTAAT
>JBEGSV010000035.1:0-3495 GCA_041179685.1 Actinomycetota bacterium | reverse complement strand
ATGGAACTAAATTCTTCGAATTTAGTTCTTTACATACATCTGACCGAAGCCGAAGTTACCCTGTGGCTCCCAGTAGTAAACGCCGCCAACCTTTGAACCCCAAACGTTCTGAGTCTTAGAGAAGACAGGGCGGATGATCCAGTACTGATCCATCACGTACTGTGATAGTTCCTGCCATCCCTTTGCCTGCTTAGCGCGGTTTGTCTCTACCTTTGTAGCATCAGACTTCTTCTTGAACGCTGCGTATGCTGCATCGTTCCAGTTCTGTGAAAGGTTAAATCCACCTTCCTTTGTGAAGAGCTCAGGGATAACTGTTGAAGCGTTAGCCCAGTCTGCACCCCAGCCAGCAGTTGAAATGTCATTCTGCTTCTCTGGATTCATAACTGTTGAGTAGTACTGACCTGATGGGATGTAGTTGAACTTGATGTTGATTCCAGCTGCCTTGAGAGCATCTGTGATCAAAACAGCAGCCTTCTGGTTTGTCGCTGACTGCGCGATATCCCATGTGATGCCCTTATCTGCATCAGTTGCACGTGCGTATGCATCTGGGCATGAAGTCTTTGCCTTAGCAAGAAGTGACTTCGAATAATCAGCGTTTCCGGTGATCTTCCAGTTTGCATCGTGGATGTTTCCTGTTGTCTTCTTGTAGTCAAGACCAAGAACTGGCTTTACAGGGTTATCGCCTGGGTCACCGTAGAACACTGATCCACCTGAAAGGTCGATAAGTGCCTGTGTATTGATCGCGAAGAAGACAGCCTTACGTACATCGAGGCAATCCATGTGGCCCTTTGAAACGTTCATTGCTGCATAGCGAACGTATGGGTCATACACGTTGAAGCGCTGTGACTTCTTCTTTGCATCTGCAAAGAATGCACGTGTATTTGCTGGCTGAAGTGCATCGAGTGATGCTGTGTTAGGAATCTGATCTTCGAGCATGATTGCATCGCGAACATCTTCAGCTAGACCGAAGCGAACAACAATGTTATCTGGGTACGGTGTACGAACAGCGTCAGAAGACTTCTTCCACTTGTCGTTACGTACGAGCTCTAGCTGATCGCCGATCTTGTATGAAGCGATCTTGTATGGACCGTTTGAGAAAGGACGGAGGTCGTACTTGTCGCCTGTGTCCTTTGACTTCTTTACTGGTGCACCTGCTGGGTATGTAAGTGCGTAGTTGAAGTCAGCGAATGAACGGTTGAGGTTAAATGTAATTGTGTTGCCCTTACATGTAACAGCCTTGTCGAAGAGTGCCTGTCCGGTCTTCTTGTATGGACCCTTGTATGCAGATGAACCATCTGCAGCCTTAGGAATATCAAGAGCCTGTACGAGGTACTGAGGGCCGTCTGTGATTACGTCAGCTGCGAATGGACGTGAAACACCGTAACGGACATCTTCACAAGTAACAGCTGAGCCGTCTTCCCATGTGATGCCTGAACGAAGTGTGAACTTCCATGTCTTTGCTGCGTTTGATGGAACACCAGTGTTTGTTGCAAGGTCTGCAACGAGTGATGATCCTGCTGAACCTGGAACTGGCTTGTATGAAACCAAGTTACGGTAGAGGTATGAGTTAAGGAACGCGATATCGCGGCCTGTGTAAACACGAGCTGGATCGATGTGATCGAACTGATCTGCGTGTGTGATGAAGTACAGCGTTCCGCCAGTTACTGGCTTCTCTGCTGCGTTTGCACTAGCGCCTGTCGCAACTGTTCCAACTGCAAGAAGTGCAGCTGTTGCTGTTGCGATTAGACGACGTGATGTCAAACGTGACATTAGTCCTCCTAATTGAGATGAATCAAAACGCATTTACGTTTCGACTTACTGCTCTTCACCTAAAGAGAAACTCGCGAGACCTCTCTTGCAGTGAAGTTCCCGTATTGCTACGGAAATCTACTGTTTTCCCACTAGCGATCCGCCTTTGGATCTAGCGCATCGCGGACCGCATCACCAAGCAGGTTGAGCGAGAGCACGATAAGAATCAAGATAAAGCTTGGAATAAGAAGGTATGCAGGATCTTCGCGCCAGTAGGTAATTCCATCGGCAAGAATTAGACCGAAAGTTGCCTCAGGCGCTTGAACGCCGACACCAAGGAATGAGAATGTCGCCTCAGCTGCAATGTAGCCAGGAAGTGAGAGTGAGATAAAGACGATCGCTGTTGGCCAGAGGTTAGGAAGGATCTCCTTGACGATAATGCGCCAATTCGAGGCGCCCATCGCCTGAGCTGCCATAACAAAGTCGCGCTCGCGCATCGACATCGCCTGTGAGCGAATGAGACGGTAGAAACCGGTCCAACCAAAGAAGACCAAGAAGAGGACGAGAACCACGAGTCGAGCTGCATTGTCGTGCGCAATACCGAGCGCCTCGATGCGCTGCACCATTGGGAGCGAGAGCGCAATGATCATAAATGTTCCAGGAAATGACATAAGGAAATCTGCAAAACGGCCAACGCTTGAATCGACGCGACCCTTGAAATAACCAGTTGCGATACCTACGAGCATGCCGATCGCGATTGTGCCGACCGCCGCAATGATTGCAACGATAAATGATGTACGTGCTCCATAGAGAGCGAGCGCGAATACATCGCGACCGGTTCCTGGTTCGATTCCGAGTGGGTGCGCCCATGAGATTCCACCCCAAGGACCAAGTGGCATTGCAAATTCAGAGAGCGTGCCTTCATATGTATCGCGAGGATTGACGCCTACTAAGCGGGTAATGATGGGAGCAAAGAAACCGATGGAGACAAAGAAGATGGATGCATATCCAGCAAAGACGCCGACCTTGTTGCGCTTAAAACGTCCCCATGCGATCTGCTTCGGTGTGCGTTGAGCTACCTCAACGACATCGTTATCGACCACTGTTGCATCAGCCACGTGTAAATCCCCTTATCGCAAATAATTCGCTTCGGTTATGACCATCCACAGGAAGTACCGCTATGCGAGATAACCCGTGAGTAGACCCGCAAGGGTAGTAAAGGACGGGCTAAAAAGAAACCCCAAAAGTCCGAATTAACCCGGTTTAGGCACCCTTTGAAGAGAGGGCGAGCCGCTTCATGCGGAGGAAGAGCGGGATGGCCAGGAAGGAGCCGATAAACATGGAGGCGACCCAGAGCTCGGCTAGATCTGCCCCCAGCATCAGGCCGGTAATGGCAGGGCCTGCCACCCCTGAGATAGACCATTGCAGACTCATAAAGGCATTGGCCCGACCACGGATATGTTCTGGCGCAAGTTCATTTGCAAGGGTCGGAATAACAGGAGCTTGAACCATCTCTCCTACAGCGAAGATTAATTGGCTGATACAGAGAGCAATACCTGATGCGATGAGAGGCAAGAGCGGTGAGATACCGACGAAGATCCAAGATGCAGACCAGATGACTCCAATTGCAACGAGTGCGTTGTACTTTGAATAACGTTCGAGGATGCGCATTACCAGCGGTTGCAATGTAAAGATTGCAAGAGTGTTGACGCCAAAAATCAATCCAAGCCATTTAGGTGAAAGTCC
>JBEGSV010000034.1:0-3432 GCA_041179685.1 Actinomycetota bacterium | reverse complement strand
TTGCGAGTAGAAAGTTCTAGATAGAAATCTTCTAAGCCGTAATCGCGAAGGAGATTAAGAACGAAGGTCAAGAGAGAATCTAGTTCTCCCGGCATCTGATCCTTAGTGCAGTAAATGTGCGCGTCATCTTGTGTGAATCCACGTGCACGAGTGATTCCGTGAAGTACACCTGACTTCTCGTAGCGATAGACGGTACCGAATTCAAAGAGACGAAGTGGAAGCTCGCGATATGAGCGACCTCGAGACTGGAAGATCAAATTGTGGAAGGGGCAGTTCATTGGCTTCATGTAGTACTGCTGACCAGGGCGCTTAATTGTTCCATCTTCGTGGAGCTCTTCATCCATGATCATCGGTGGATACATACCCTCTGAGTACCAGTCGAGGTGACCAGATTTCTGGAAGAGCGCAGCCTTTGTTAAGTGAGGTGAGTAAACAAATTCATAACCTTCATCTTCATGACGCTTGCGTGAGTAATCTTCCATCGCGCGACGAACGATTCCACCTTTGGGATGGAAGACGGCAAGACCAGATCCAATTTCTTCTGGGAATGAGAAGAGGTCAAGCTCTTGACCTAATCGACGGTGGTCGCGCTTCTCGGCCTCGGCAAGAAGTTCGAGGTATGCATTGAGCTCATCTTGCGAAGGCCAGGCTGTTCCGTAAATACGTTGCAGCATTGGGTTCTTCTCGGATCCGCGCCAGTAAGCGCCCGCGCTTCGCATTAATTTGAATGCCGGGATGTGCTTTGTCGATGGCAGATGAGGACCGCGGCAGAGATCAGACCAGACAGGTTTTCCATCTCGACCTAAGTTGTCATAGATTGTGAGTTCTCCCCCACCAACTTCGACACTCGCTTCATCGCCAGCCGGACCCTTGAGTCCAATTAATTCGCACTTATATGGCTCGTGCGCTAATTCTTTGAGAGCATCCGCCTCATTTGTAACGCGACGTTTAAAACGTTGGCCCTCTTTGACGATCTTGCGCATTGCGCTCTCGATTTTTTCGAGATCATCTGGATTAAAAGGCTCTTGTGGATCGAAGTCGTAATAGAAACCGTCGGTAATCGGTGGGCCAATACCAAGACGCGTCTGTGAGAAGACTTGCTGCACCGCTTGGGCCATGACGTGGGCGGTCGAGTGGCGCAGAACAGCTAGACCTTCTGGTGATGAGATCGAGATAGGTTCGACAACATCGCCATCCGCGAGATCGGTCCAGAGATCACGGAGGACCCCATTTACTTTGCAGACGACAATATCTTTCTGCTCGGCGAAGAGATGGGTTGGTTTCTGGTCAACTTCAACCTTACGTGGCTGACCCTCGACGATAATCGCGATTTCGGACATATGCCTAGAGTACCGAAAAGTATTGAACCTTTTCCCTTATTTGGCCGCTGAATGCAATCGAAGCTTCCCCGCACGGCAAACGCATCTCACCAATCTGCACGACTGGTTGGGCAATCTTTAAACTGCTCAGCAAGGTGATTTCGGAGGCCTGCGGAACCTCAGTGATGTGAATATTTCGCACCTCCACACCACACTTTTCAATAACAAGAGACCTCATCGTTCCGGGCAAGATGCCAGCTGAGATAGGTGGCGTAAACCAGGTGCCATCAAAGAGGAAAGCTAAGTTTGAGATGCCAGTCTCTGTAACATTGTTTGCGCTATTAAAGACGATCGCATCGTCAAAACCATGGGCACGAGATTCATCAACAATCTCGTAGCGAGCGTCATATGGGAAGGTTTTGAATTGCGCACCGCGAGCCTTTGAGGTGTGTGGCGAAAAGGTGAGGAAAGCTCCTTCAACCACATCTTCATATGGATCGTGAGTAACTATGACATCATCATGCGTGAAAGCGATCCGTAACCTTCCAACTGGGTGAGGATGCTCGTCAAGAACTTGTGCAATCTTGCCCCGGATACTTTCTTCGCCAGGCATCTTTATTCCTGTTGCGCCAGATGCCGTGAGCGCTCTTCGCATATGCCGAGTGAACTCAGCAACTTTTCCATCTTCCGTTCTGAGAGTTTCAAAGAAACCTTCACCTGCAGGGAATGGGCGCCGTGCCGGATGATTCACAGCTCTCCACCTGCGATTGAGATGAGGTGGCGGGCCTTGAGCTGAGTCTCTTCCCACTCACTCTGCGCATCGCTACCCCACGTTATTCCAGCGCCTGTTCCATATCGGAGATATTTATCTCCAGTAGTCCAGAAAGTTCTGATTGCAACAGCAAGTTCTGCTCGATCACCATGGATATATCCAAGAGCCCCGCAGTAAGGACCCCGCTCATCAACTTCATGGTGAGAGATGATTGAAAGCGCAGTGCTCTTTGGCGCGCCAGATACAGAACCTGGAGGTAACGTCGCCTTCAAGATCTCTGGCCATGAAGCATCGCTTCGTAAAGTCCCCTCAATATCCGAGACCAAGTGCGTTATTCCCGGATGCTTCTCTTGTCTAAAGAGAGCTGAGACTTCGACCGATCCAGCTTCACAAATCTGTGAAATATCGTTTCGCATGAGATCAACAATCATTAGATTTTCTGATTTATCTTTCTCGCCAAACTCTTCCTGGTTCCAGCGGATAGTTCCCTTTATGGGCGATGTGAGAATTCTGCGACCGGTGCGAGAGAGAAACCTCTCGGGTGATGCCGACGCAATTTCAAAGCCAGGAATTTTTAGGTATGAAGCAAAGGGTGCAGGGTGTGCTCGGAGGATTTCGGAGAAGAGTGCGCTAAGACGTTGCGGTCTATCCCCCATGAAATGTGAGAGCTGTCGACAGGCATTGACCTGATAGACGCCGCCCTCTGCAATCGATTCCTTGATTGCATGAATGTAGGCGATGTAATCGATCATCTCGATATTGGATTTCCATGGACGTTCTAGGCGCTGCCAAGACTCGTGTGGGAATGTCGCCTCAACTACCTTTTTGAAACGGGCAAAGTGGAGTTCGCCTTCAAAAGTTGCGAGAACTGCCCAGAAATTTCCATCATTGAGACGGGATGGATCGGAGGTGACTTCAGCTAAGCGGGTGGCGTGAAGGCCATGCATCCAGAATTGGTACCCCTTGCCCATCAACATAGGGGTAAGGCTAAGGGCTGGCCGTCGCAGAAATCGACGCTTTGGCACTTCTGGTCGACCTGCGCTAGATTTGCGCCCGCAATACGCGGACGTAGCGCAGCTGGTAGCGCGGAACCTTGCCAAGGTTCAGGTCGCGGGTTCGAACCCCGTCGTCCGCTCGGATTAAAAGTCACTTTCCGGTTGGAGGTGACTTTTTATCTACTGGGTCAATAGTCGCCTATCTGATCACAGGAATTGGTGGAATGGCCGAGAGGCGAGGCAAGGGACTGCAAATCCCTCTACACGGGTTCAAATCCCGTTTCCACCTCCATAGTTTCAATGAAGAAACGGATTACCCTGACGCACATGAGCAACGAATATCTCG
>JBEGSV010000033.1:0-2667 GCA_041179685.1 Actinomycetota bacterium | reverse complement strand
CAGAACCTCGCCTCGCTCCATCGTCTCCACCTGTTAAGGAAGTTGATCCTGCGGATTACGTATCTCCAGTAACAGCAGAGGCGATTCGTGCCCCTAAAGAAGAGGTAAAGATTGTTGATGCGGTTGCAACCACAGAACCTGCAAAGAAGATTGATTCGATCGATGTTGCTGGGCTTCGACGTATGTGGCCTGAGGTAATTGAGAATGTAAAGAAGCGACGTCGTTTGACCTGGTCTCTTCTCAGTGCAAGTGCACAGATTCTCGGTGTCGACGATAAGAACATCACTATCGGAATCGTTAATGCAGGTGCACGTGATTCATTCCTTCGCAGCGAATCAGAACAAATTTTGCGCGATGCCTTCATTGAAATAGTGGGGCTTGATCGCAAGATTGAAGTAACCGTAGATCCAAGTATCGATACATCCTCAACACCTGAAGCGCGTGCACAGCGCACAACAGAGGCTCCAACGGATAAGACGCAGCTCACCGGTGCCGCGCTCCTTGCCGCCGAACTTGGAGCGACGGTCATTAGCGAAACGAAACACGACTAATGTCTAGCGGAATGTATGAAGGCGCGATTCAGGATTTGATTGATGCTCTTGGTCGCCTACCTGGAATCGGACCTAAGTCAGCACAACGAATTGCATTTCATATCTTGCAATCAGATTCAGAGATTGCAGATTCATTGGTTGAGGCGGTTCGCACAGTCAAAGAGCGCGTTAAGTTCTGCTCTGAATGTGGAAATGTCTCTGAAGAAGCCCAATGCCGAATCTGTCGCGATCCACGTCGTGACACATCAAAGATCTGTGTTGTCGAAGAATCTAAGGATGTGATTGCAATCGAGCGCACCCGCGAATTCCGCGGCAAGTATCACGTCCTCGGTGGAGCGATCAGTCCTATCGATGGCATTGGCCCAGATCAGCTGCGCATCCGCGAGCTGATGCAGCGCCTGTCGGATTCAACAATTACCGAGATCATCTTGGCGACCGACCCCAACCTTGAGGGAGAGGCGACTGCCACATATCTGGCACGCTTGATTAAGCCGATGGGTATCAGCGTCTCTCGCCTTGCATCAGGCCTACCTGTCGGCGGAGATCTTGAATATGCCGATGAAGTCACGCTTGGTAGAGCGTTCGAAGGTCGAACCAACCTTTAATAGACTCAAGAAATGAGAGCTGTAGTCAAGGGCGTAATCCTTGCAATAGCGCTCGCACTCTTGGTTTCGCCAAGCGCACAAGGAGCGCAAGTATCTTCGGGATTACTCGTTGATATCAATGTGGCCAACCCATCCTCGTATTCCGGAACCGGAACAGTTATGACAGACCTCGCTGGCACAAATAATTCTGCGACGCTCACAAATGGCCCAACCTTCCAAAGTTCAGGCGGCAAGGCAATTGTCACCGATGGAACAAACGATTACATAGAAATTGCAAATACGAGTGAGTTGCAGCCGTCAGTGGGCTCATCATTTACTCTTCAAGTTTATGGACAACTCAATTCTTTCGTAGCTGGCGAGGGAATTTTAAGTAAGCAGTATGGGTCGAGTGGTGGCTATGACGGTTACTCATTAATGCTCACTGGAACCAATGGTCTTGCTTTATATATGAATGGGGCATCTGTAAACGGAAATTACAGCAGTGCAAATAATGTGATCTCCCTAAATACTTGGACACTATTCACAATTGTCGTGCGCTTTGGCGGTGGTTCAGCCAATCAAAGCAAAATATACGTAAACACTACGGAAGTAGTCTCGGTCTCAAATTCTGAATCTGGAATTTCACAATCGCAGGCCCCAATAAGAATTGCAAGCGGCATACATGAGGGAACCCCTTTTTCTGCCATGAAAATTGGAGCCTTTGCGATGTATAACCGCGCGCTTACTCCAACAGAGATAAGCGACAATCTTGATTACTATACAAACTACGTTCCAGATAACACCGCACCAACAATTACCTCTTCATCCACATTCTCTGTAAACGAAAACCAAACAATGGTTGGGACATTAACTGCAAATGAAACATCGACATGGACTTTGAGGCCGAGTGCTGATTCAGCCACCGTTACTATCAATAGCTCGTCGGGAGTAATTAGCTTTAAAGCTGCCCCAAACTTTGAAAATCCGATAGATGCAGATCTCAACAATGTGTATTCGATAAATGTGAGGGCCACTGATGCGGCTGGGAACACAGCCGAAGCGACGCTCTCGATCACCGTTATAGATGTTGATGAGTCCACGACGATTTCGCCTTCACTCTCGGCAGCACCGAAAAAAGGAGTCGTTGTGAACATTCAAATTTTGGCGAGCAAAGCAGGAAAAGTCTCGGTTTCTGTCCAAGGTCGAAGATTGCTCTCTTGCTCAAATAGACCTATCTCACCTTCACCTTCTCAACTTGTCTGCTCTTGGAAGCCAGCGGTGACAGGGGTGCAGATATTGCGTCTCACCTTCACTCCCAATGATTCAAATTTTGCTTCATCCAATGCTGAGTTGGTCGCGCTCGTATCTAAGCGGAGTGGTTTGCGTTAATCTCATAATATGGATATAGCCTTGTATCAGATATTGAGATATTTCTAAATTCGGCTAGCGCGTATCGCCGAGGGGCTTCAGACTTAACCCATGGCGCTCATCGTTCAAAAATATGGTGGTTCTTCCGTAGCTGATGCCGAAGG
>JBEGSV010000032.1:0-3548 GCA_041179685.1 Actinomycetota bacterium | reverse complement strand
ATGGTTGCACCAGTCGCGCTGCAACAGGGAAAATTTGTTGCACGACAGATCCTTGATCTTGCAGCTGGCAAACCATTAAGAGAATTTAAATATAGAGATAAGGGCTCTATGGCAACGATTGGTCGCCATAAAGCGATTGTTGAAGTTGGAAAGTTCAGCATGGTCGGCGCTCCTGCATGGTTTGCCTGGTTATGGCTCCACTTGTTCTATCTATTAGGTGGTCGCAACAAGATTGGCACTATGGCTGACTGGACCTGGAACTACCTCACATTTGATCGCGGTAACCGTCACATTATGGATTCAATCGACTAATGCGCTCTGGCTACATCGATCTGCGTGGTCACCAAGTACATTCTTATGAATGGGATAACAAAGGTGAGGCTCTCTTATTGATGCATGGCGGACTTAGCCAGACATCACATTGGGATTACACCGTTCTGCCAGCTATCGAAGATAACTTTCATATCTTTGGTTATGACCGCACGGGACATGGTTTCACCGGCGATCAAGAAGGCAGCATGCACTTTGATTTCCAATACCAAGAAGCTGTCGCTTATCTTGAAGATGTCGTCAAAGAACCAGCACACCTCATTGGCCACAGCGACGGAGCAATTATTTCGCTGATGGTTGCAATCCACCGTCCAGATCTCGTGAAATCAATTGTGCTCTTTGGAGGACTCTTTCATTTCAGCGGCACACTTCCGATGCCCGATTTCGATGGAAATATCTCTCAAGCAGACCGCGACGAATACGCAGCAACATCTCCTGACGCACCTGAAACTCAAGAGGCGAAGATTCGCAAGATGTTCTCAATCTGGTATTCAGAGCCAACTTACACAGTCAGTGATGTGGCGAAGATTCAGTGTCCAGCTCTCGTTCTTGTCGGCGATGACGACGTCATTTCACATCACCACACAATCGAAATGTTCGAAGCCCTGCCACAAGGACAGCTTGCAGTTATTCCTGGAACTTCGCATCAGGCAAATAAAGAGAAGCCTGAAATCTTCCAGATGTTTATCCGCGAGTTTTTAAATGACTTGTCCTACCCGCAGACAAAAATGCCAATGCGCAGAGGTCAGGCTTAAACAGTTTTAGGTGGGAATTTTGCCAAAATCAGATCGGCAACGGTTTCAACATCAATTTCTTGGCTTTTTATGTTTGCGTACCGAAGAAGCTCATTTTCAATCCCAAAGACATTCACGGTCACACCATTAATTGTTACTGCAGAATCGTCATGAAATGTTGCTTGATAGAAAGCTAGCAAGGGTAAAACCTTTACTTTTAATCCTTCCCGTTCAAGGTGATTAGAGATTGCATCCGAATAGGTTCTAAGTTTGTCGGCTAACTTTGTTTGGTCAGTCTTTCCGACTCTCAGACGCTTCTCTCCCAACTTATTTGGCACTATTTTTACTATCCCCGAGTAATTCTTTGCATCAATTACATAAACGACTTTCTTAGAAATCAAGATATGGTCGATATTTGCATCGGAATCCGGCATAGAAAGGTCATGAAGAACGGTAAGACCGTATTGAACTGCTAGAGCCTCAAGATCTTCTGCAACCCCAATTTCCCCAATTAATCCTTTGCGGCGATTCTCCTCGCGAATGCGAAAGCCTTTGCTCTGGAGTGACTTTCCAGCTTCTCCAACAATTTGAGTTTTCCCAGATGCAAGCAGCAAGGTCTTCTTACGGCTTGCATTTATCTTTCTCGGTAACCAGATAACTAGCCCTAGAAGAGAAATGGAAATTGCTAGGAAGGTGATTGAAGAATTCATGACCTTTTAACAATCAATAGGTGTGATTGAACCGTTCTTCACATCATAAATCGCTCCACCTACAGATACGCCTTGGTTCAGTAGCGGATAAGAACGGACGCGATTCACATCTTTAGCGAGCGCACCGAGTTGGTCATTGGTAGTGCGAAATTCAAGTGAAGAGGTATTGACGCCGAATTGCTTATCAATAGTTGCATGAATCTCTTCTTCGGTATTTTCAGCCATACGACATTGAGTATGTGGCATGATCAAGATGCGCTTCACGCCTAAGAGATAGGTAGCGAGGACCAAGGTGCGAAGCACGTCCTCGGTCACGCGTGCTCCTGCGTTGCGAAGAATCTTTGCATCGCCTGAACGCATTCCCACTACAGATAATGGGTTGATTCGTGAATCCATGCAGGTCACGATGGCCAGGCCCCTTTGGGCGACACCGGTGAGTTCGGAATATTTGAAGCTCTTTACGTATTCGGCGTTGGCCTCGGTGAGATCCTTGAATTCATCTGCAGGAAAGGTGCTCATGCTGACCAACTTTAGGTGATTCACATAGAACTCGCAGGTATTAACTCAAGCGTTAATTTGCGAGAAGAGAGAATCTGCTCCATGCTTTGCCAATCAAGGGGAGTATGCCCAACGTTAGGTATCGTCAATACGCTGCAAGTGCAGCCGGTGCTTAGGCCGAGGTAGTTCGGTGGCAGAGACTTTGTGTGGCGCCTGTTTTTAAGCGCCCTACACAGAGGAGCTCACGTGAACGTATCTACTTATGCATGGCTAGCGCTACTTGGTTTTGTAGCTGCAATGCTCATCCTCGACCTCTTTCTCCATCGAGGTCACCAAGAGATTAAATTTAAAGAGGCCGCTATCTGGTCAACTATCTGGATTGCCTGCGGAATAGCTGTCGGTGGAGTGATCTGGGCCTTTAGTGGCGCAGACTTCGCCTTGCAGTACTACAGCGGTTATTTGATTGAGAAATCACTAGCAATCGATAACGTCTTCGTCTGGGGATTGATCTTTAGCGCACTTGCTGTCCCTCAGCGTTATCAGCACCGAGTTCTCTTCTTCGGAGTTCTTGGGGCTCTCGTTATGCGAGGAATTATGATTTTGATGGGCGCAGCTCTGATTAAGGAAGCTAGCTGGACCCTCTACTTCTTTGGTGCATTCTTGATTTACACCGGTATCAAGATGTTCCGCGAACGTGGCGAAGAGTTTGATCTCGACGGATCAAAGTTCTATCAATTGCTTAAGCGCAAGCTTCGTATGACAAGTGAGTATGAAGGCGAGAAGTTCGTGGTGCGCCGCAATGGTCTGCGCTACTTCACGCCACTTTTCTTGGTTTTAGTCATGGTCGAGTTCATGGACCTTGTCTTTGCAGTTGATTCAATTCCGGCAATCTTTGCTGTTACGGAAGAGCCATTTATCGTCTTTGCCTCAAACGCACTTGCGATTCTTGGATTGCGATCGATGTACTTCCTTATCGCCAACTTGATGGAGAAGTTTGTCTATCTCAAGGAAGGCCTGTCAGTGATCTTGGTCTGGGTAGGAATCAAGATGATTGTGAGCCACGCCTTCTTTAAGATCCCAACATCGATCTCATTGGCGGTAATTGTTGCTGTGATGGCGGTTGCGATTGTTGCTAGCCTGAAGAAGAAGGAAGAACACGCCTAGAAAATACTGGAGCCCCCTATCCGATTTGAACGGATGACCTGCTCATTACAAGTGAGCTGCTCTACCACTGAGCTAAGGAGGCGTACTGCTTTTTGAACGGCGTAATTATGGC
>JBEGSV010000031.1:0-14436 GCA_041179685.1 Actinomycetota bacterium | reverse complement strand
GATTTATTCTTGGCAGCAAGCTCAATCGCCTCTTGGGTTGCCACCTTGTATGCATGTGCTTCAAATGGGGTTTCAATAAAGCGGAAATCGAAGCACTGGCCCAAAGTTTCAGTGCTGGCATATAGCGGTAGACGCTCTGGATGCACAAAAGCTTCAGCCACTGCGACGCGTGGCGGGTCATATTGATTAAAGAGTTTGCGCCATTCCTTATAGATTGCAAAGACTTCGTTGCGATCTCCCCAAATACCATTTCCTTTATTGCCGCGTTCGACGAGTCCTTCGTGGACCGGCATGCTGCGGAATGGTTCAGAAAGGTCTTTTGCAAGCCCATGTGCAACGTCGATGCGGAATCCATCGACTCCGCGATCTGACCAGAACTTGAGGGTCTTGAGGAAATCTTCATGTACCTCTGGGTTCTCCCAGTTGAAATCTGGTTGTTCTGGTGCAAACCAGTGAAGGAACCACTGATTATTCTTTCCACCAAAAGTAGATTCATGTGTCCATGAAGATGGGGCAAAGTGTGAAACCCAATCTGATGGTGGAAGTTCTCCGTTAGCGCCCTTGCCATCGCGGAAGATGTAACGGTTGCGCGCAGCAGAGCCCTTTTCAGAAGCAAGTGCTTCCTTAAACCACTCATGCAAATTAGAGGAGTGGTTAGGAACGATATCGACAAATACACGGATTCCTTCTGCGTGGAGGCCGGCAAGCATTTCATCAAAGTCAGCGAGCGTTCCAAGTTTTGGATCTACATCGCGATAATCATCAACGTCGTAACCACCATCTGCCAAAGCCGATGGATAGAAAGGACTCAACCAGACCGCATCAATGGAGAGCGACTTCAGATAGGGAATACGTGAAGTGATTCCCTTGATGTCGCCAATGCCATCGCCATTTGAGTCAGCGAAGCTGCGTGGGTAGATCTGGTAGATGGCAGCCTGGCGCCACCAATTCTTATCTTTTGAAAGTCCTGTTGTTTTTGACATGCGCGGAACTCTACGGAAGGTGGGGAGATAGCGATACCCAAACACGCAAAATGTGACGGAAATGAAACTATTTTGCAGTTTTGTGCAGGCATGCCCTCATTTCAATCCGTACCCTGTACCTATGACTTTGCTGCACATTCTTGATCTGCTCTCGACCTTTGTCTTCGCCTTGGTGGGCGCTCGCGTGGCCGCAGATCGTGGACTCGATTATGGCGGCATCGCATTTATCGCAGGCATTGCTTCTGTTTCAGGAGGAACGCTAAGAAATATCTTTCTAGGGTTGCGCCCAATCTGGGTCATTGACCCGTGGATTATTGCAAGTATTCTCGCCGCAGTTTTGATCACTCTGGTTTTTAGACGCGTCACTCATGTAGGTAAAACGCTTCTCATAATGGATACCTTCGGCCTTGCCGTGGCGACAATGTCAGGAACCCAACTTTCCTTTGAAATGGATGTCACCTGGTTTGCTGCAATCATTCTGGGAGTCATCACAGCAGTTACTGGCGGCCTTTTACGTGATGTTCTCTGCCAGCTTGAGCCAGTATTGCTGCACCGCGAAACTATTGGAACCTGCACCATGATGGGCGCAATCACCTTTGTAGTTCTTCACCAATTTAGTTTTGGCCAAAATACCTGTGCCATTGTTGGCGGAGCAGTTGTCATTCTCACTCGTGTAGTGTCAATTCAATTTGATCTGCACTTACCAAAATTTACTAAGTAAGAACTGCAATTCTTTGGAATAAAAAAGACCACCTAACCGGTGGTCTTTAGATGAACCTTGTGGGTTGTGAGGGACTCGAACCCCCGACCCGGTGATTAAGAGTCACCTGCTCTACCAACTGAGCTAACAACCCATTTAAGCGCGGGAACGCTTAAATGCAGAGCAGAACATACCAGTTTCTCAGAGCAACTTTGACCAATCTAAATGACCGAGCGCCCTGTGAGAAAGACGGGGATGTGGGCATGATTGCACCATGAGTAGAGCCATCTCCAAGTGGGAAGCCCGCATTACAACCCTGCTTATCGCGGGGGCAATGGCGCTTCCCCTAGTACCGGCGGAGGCGGCGGATCAGAAGGCTTCAGTAGTACTTGAGACTCTTGTGGTGAAAGGTCGCGCACCGAAGACCGGCTATGACCGAGATGGACTCTTCGGCACATGGGCAGATCCTGACCGCAATGGGTGCGATGCCCGAAACGATGTATTGGCTCGAGATCTATCAAACGAGGTCGTGGATAGCGATCGATGCAAAGTTCTCTCGGGGAAATTCGTAGATCCATATTCTGGTGTGGCAATCAATTTTGTGCAGGGGAGAGGAACAAGTCAGCTCGTCCCGATTGATCACATTGTTGCCGTCTCTGATGCCTGGCAGAAGGGCGCCTTCAAATGGGATTCAACTAAGCGCGTGAATTTCTATAACGACCCACTAAACCTGCAGGCAACTCAGATGAAGCTTAACTCTCAAAAAGGCGATGGTGATGCGGCAACATGGTTGCCACCGCTGAAGAGTTACCGCTGCACCTATGTTGCGCGACAAATTGCAGTGAAGGCAAAGTATGGAATCTGGGTAACAACTGCCGAGAAAGCCGCCATGAAATCAATCCTGGCAAAATGTCCAGGACAGTTAATTCCCCGAAGTTAATTTAGATTTGCGTTAGAGAGCATCTCCACCGCGCTCGCCGGTGCGGATACGAATTACCTGCTCGACATTTGTCACCCACAACTTGCCATCACCGATTGAACCGGTGTTCGCTGCCGTGACGATTATGTCAATAATTGATTGCGCTTCAGCATCTTCTGCCAACACTTCGATACGCACCTTTGGAATGAAATCAACGGTGTACTCGGCGCCACGGTAGATCTCTGTATGGCCCTTCTGACGGCCAAAGCCACGTGTTTCAGAGACAGTCATGCCGGCAACACCTGCAGCCTGTAAGGCAACCTTAATGTCATCGACCTTTGCAGGCTTCACAATTGCTGTAATGAGTTTCATCTTTGCCTTCAATCTCTCGTCTTGGACCGCTTAGTAGCGATTGGAATTTCCAGTAATGTCATAAGCAGATTCTGCGTGATAGGTAGTGTCGAGACCATTGAGCTCATCGTCGCGGAATGATCGGAAACCGATCGTCTTTTGAATAGCGGTTGCTATCAACCAGGTAGCCGTGAACGAGAATGCCGCCACGACAACAATTCCAATCAGCTGGCGATTGAGTTGCGTTGTTCCGCCATTGAAGAAGAGCCCATCGGCACCTGCTGAATTTGCCGTCAGCGTTGCAAGTAAGCCAATTCCAATCATTCCAAGGATTCCACCGACACCATGGACGCCAACAACATCGAGCGAATCGTCATAACCTAATTTGTACTTACGTGTGACTGCCCAAGCCGAGACAACACCGGCGACAAGACCGAGGAGAAGTGCTCCAAGTGGATTGAGATAACCGCAGGCAGGTGTGATTGCGACAGCACCAGCGATTGCACCAGATGCAACACCAAGTGTTGTCGCCTTGCCATCGCGGAACTTCTCATATGCAATCCATGTCATCGCAGCGGCAGCAGTTGCAATTTGAGTATTAATCATTGCAGTTGCAGCTAGATGTCCTGCAGAGAGCGCAGATCCTGCATTAAAGCCGAACCATCCAAACCAGAGCATTCCTGCGCCTAAAAGCACGAGCGGCAAGTTATGTGGGCGCATTGGATCTTTCTTAAATCCATCGCGCTTTCCCAGAACGAGAGCTAAGGCAAGAGCTGCAGCACCTGAATTAATCTCAACTACAAGGCCACCTGCGAAATCAAGTGCCTTCAACTTGTCGATGATCCATCCACCTTCTCCGCCTTGTGAAGCAAAAGCCCAGTGGCAGATTGGTAGATAAACCAAGGTAATCCAGAGCGCAACGAAGATGACCCATGAGCCAAACTTCGCACGGTCAGCGATAGCTCCAGAGAGCAGTGCGACGGTGATAATTGCGAAGGTAAGTTGGAACATTACAAATGCGAGCGTCGGGATTTGATGTCCTTCTGCACCAACTACCTGATCGAGCGTGCCCTTAAGGCCAACGAATTCGAAGCTGCCGATGAGACCGTTATGTGATTTACCGAAAGCAAGTGAGTATCCGTAGAGAACCCAGATTAAAGTTGTTATTCCCATCGCAGTAAATGACATCATCATCATGTTCAGCGCTGACTTTGCACGAACCATGCCGCCATAGAAGATGGCCAGTGCTGGCGTCATAAAGAGTACGAGAGCGGCGCTGGCTAATACCCAGGCTGTATCTCCGGCATTAACTAGCTCCATAAGTTTCTCCGTAACTTATTAGGACTACTTCAGATTAATTATTTAATTACTTTGTCGCTTGGTAGCGATCGTATGAGGCTTGAATCTCTGCCTCGGCTTCATCGTGGCCAACCCAATCGCCACCGATTACTTCTTTACCTGGCTCGAGAGTCTTGTATACCTCGAAGAAGTGCTTGATCTCATCGAGCTCATAGACTGGAAGATCGCCGATATCTTTAATAGCTGACTTGCGGATATCACCGGCTGCAACGCAGAGAAGCTTGTCATCTCCGCCCTTCTCATCTGTCATGCGAAGCATCGCAACAGCGCGAGCTGAAACAACGCAGCCAGGAAAAGTTGGCTCATCCAACATCACCAGCGCATCCAGTGGGTCGCCATCGTTAGAGAGGGTGTTCTTCACAAAGCCATAGTCATGGGGAAAGCGAGTCGCGGTAAAGAGCATGCGATCGAGGCGGACCTCATGGGTCTCGTGGTTGATTTCGTACTTATTACGCGAGCCTGCTGGGATTTCAACTACGACGTCAAAGATCATCGGACGACCTCTTTCTTAGAACCTCATCCTGCTCAATAAAATAGAAAGACCTTGGGGTGAGCGACGGGGCTCGAACCCGCGACATCTCGGACCACAACCGAGTGCTCTACCAGCTGAGCTACGCCCACCATGTGCTGTGCAGGGGCGTTACTTTACCCGCCAAGGAGCGAAATTAAGAAACCGGAACTTTGTGGGGCGGCAGCCAGGGTTGAGAGCGCCAAAGTGAACGCTTAAGATGGGGCAGTGCGAGCGTTCTCACCATTAAAACTCACTCGCCTTAAGACAAAGTCCTTTATCTCTATCTCGGCGCTCCTTGCATCCCTGATAATCACTGCTGGCCCAACACTCTCTCCAGCTAAAGCTGCCTTCTATACAACAAATCTTGCATTTAAGTTAGATGCCCAAGATTCAGCCTCCTACACATTCGGAAGTGATACCTGGCTCGATGTTTCGGGTTTGGGCAATAACTTCACCCGTGCTGCAAGCGGTGCATCTTCGCGCCCAATCTATAGCGCAGGAAATGGCACCCCGAACTCTTTCCTATTCACCCGAGCATCGCAGGCGAGCGCTGCGAGCCCACCATCGAGCGGAACCTACTTCAGTGGCGCAGCAGGATCGAATACAACATTTTCAGCAGGTAGTTTTACTGTTGCAGCTTGGATTCGAGTGCCAGTTGCAAACCTAGGTTTTTCAACTGGCCACTGGCAGACAATGCATGTCTTATCTGCAGAACTGCCAGGAATCACATACGACTGGGGTTTTGGCGTAGATAGCAATGGAAAGATTGCATTTGGAACCGGAGGTACATCCGATCAGACCTTAGCCTCCACAACTTCCGTTAATACAAACAACTGGGTCTTTGTCGCGGCAACACGAACTGTCAGCAATAACTCCGTCAGTATCTATGTCAACGATGGAGCTGCAGTGACTGGAACATTGTCTACCGGAGCAGCAACGAGAGGTTTAACGGCAAATGGGGTATTGCGCCTCGGTGCCGGAGATGATGGTGGTGTGAGCTTTGGTGGAAATATCGCTGCTGTATTTGGATATACCGCAGCCTTAACCTCATCGCAGATTCTCGATACTTTCAATGCAACTAAAGGTAGCTATGGTTTCTCAAGCCCTACAACCACATCCCTTTCTGCTGCAGCTTCCACCACCACTTTTGGAATTGTGGATACCTTAACTGCGACGATTTCACCTAGTGGGGCCACTGGCACCGTTAACTTCCTCAACAACGGAAGCTCAATCAGTGGCTGCTCTTCGGTAGCTGTGAGTGCGGGGGTAGCACGCTGTGCATTTACACCGACATCGCTGGGTTCGATTACTAATTTAACGGCAAGCTATAGCGGTGACTCTTCCTATGACGCTTCCAACTCTTCGCCTATCGCAGTCACTGTCTCTAAGGGAGTTACCTCACTCAGCCTTTCAGTCTCGACTACTGCCTACTATCGAAGATCTACCACTATCACTGCAACCTCATCTCCTGCTGGCACTGACGGGAAGGTGACCTTCACCGCCAACGGTAAGAAGATTGGCGGGTGCATTAAGGTGCAGAGCGCAAGTAGAAGTGCAACATGTAATTGGCTACCTTCTAGCCACTCGAGGGTTCAACTTGGCGCAACTATCACTCCGGCCAGCGATAACTTCTTAGTGGCTACTGCGCTTCCACAATTTGTATCTATTCAGGCGCGAACTAACCTGAGGTAGTGATTTCTCGGCGAAAACAGCTCGGCGGTAGTACTTCAGTTCATCGATAGAGTCACGAATATCGCCAAGTGCGCGGTGGTTGCCGGTCTTGGCAGGTGCAGCGAAGTAAGCCTTGGGATACCAGCGGCGAGAGAGCTCTTTAATCGTTGAGACATCAATGGTGCGATAGTGAAGGTAATCCGCGAGCGCCTTCATATCGCGGGCGATGAAGTTGCGATCGACCGATACCGAATTTCCTGCCAGAGGCGATTTACCTGGAGCAACTCCAACTGATGCAAGGTAGGCAAGAATCTGCTTCTCAGCCTCAGCAACCTCGATGCCATGGGGGATCTCATTGATGAGTCCGGAAGATGTATGCATATCGCGGACAAAGTCGTTCATGCCAGCAATCTGGCCCTCGGTGGCATGGATGACGAGGTCGATGCCCTCGCCGAGGATGTTTAGCTCTGAATCTGTCACGAGGACGGCAATCTCGACCAAGGCATCGGTTTCGAGTGAGAGACCTGTCATCTCGCAATCAATCCAGACAAGGTGGGGGAGTTCGGTAGCCATAGGGCGAGCGTAGTGGCTGCGGGGAGGTTTCAACTCTCGTTCACCTTCCGTTCACCAAGTATCCGTGCCAATTTTCGGGGTTAAGGGCAGGATGCTCCGCATGACCACAGCTCCTGCGCCGCGCGAAATTACAACGCAGCCCCGTCGCTCTGATCGCATCTTCCGTCGAGTAGTAACCGCGGGCGGCCTCTCCTCCCTCGCAATCCTTGGCCTGATCACAACATTCTTGGGTTATCGAGGCTTTGAAATTCTTTGGAATGAAGGATTTTCATTTATTACCGGTGCGGACTGGACAGTCAGTTACGACGAATCAAATAACGTTATCGATAGTAACTTCGGACTCGGCGCAATGTTGGTCGGAACCATCCTCTGTGCATTTGTAGCCGTTGTGATCGCACTTCCAATCTCAGTTGCAATGTCACTCTTTCTTAATTTCTACGCACCACAATGGTTAAAGAAGATTCTTGTCACCATCATCGACATGATGGCTGCATTCCCATCAATTCTCTTCGGAATTTGGGGCTTCCTCGTTCTGATGCCGAGCGCTGAATATTGGGCCAAGTTAATCAATAAGTATCTTGGTTGGATTCCATTCTTTGAGGTCAATCCATATATTTTCACGCGCTCGCCATTTGTTGCAGGTGTTGTACTTGCAATCATGATTATCCCAATCATTACCTCTGTCTCTCGCGAAGTCTTTTCACAGGCACCACTCGATCGCATTCAAGCTGCATACGCACTCGGTGCAACACGTTGGGCGATGATTAAGGCTGTTGTTATTCCACACGGTCGCTCTGGTGTTATCGGTGGAGCGATGCTTGGCTTAGGTCGCGCCATGGGTGAAACCGTTGCCGTCTACACAGTTCTCAACATCGTCTTCCAAATCAACTGGCATGTACTTCTCGGAGCTGGTGGAAACGTTGCATCACTGATTGTTCTCCGCTTCGGCGAAGCAACACCATATGAAATCAAGGCACTTATGGCAGCCGGTCTCGTACTCTTCGGATTGACCTTGCTCGTCAACGCTTTAGCAGATGTGATTATTAAGCGAACAGGAAAGTCTGGACGATGAGCACCGTAAAGCCAATGGCTCCCTGGAAGGCATCAAAGCGCGATCGCCTTCGCGATGGACTTATCTTCCTTGCTACCGCACTCTTTACCTTTGGCGTCGTCGAAGCTACAGAACTCAAAGGAAAGCTTGCCTACTTCCTGCTCTTCTTAATCTCATATGCAGTTGCAACTGCAGCTCTGAGTTTCTTCAAGTACGGTGCGACTACCGCAAAAGATTCTGCAGTCAAGGTAATCATCGCCGGTGGAGCGCTCCTGACAGTACTCCCAATCTTCAGCATCTTGGCAACAATCATTCAAAAGGGCTACAAAGGCGTCAAGTTAAATATTTTTACAAGCGATATGTCCCTTGCAACTCCAACAGATCCGCTGACCAACGGCGGACTTATCCACGCCATTGTCGGAACTCTCATTTTGGTTTTCGTTGCGCTCATTCTCAGCGTTCCAATTGGAATTCTTACCGCGCTCTATCTCACTGAGATCAAGGGCAAGTTCACTCGTCCCATCCGATTCCTTGTTCAGGCGATGTCCGGTGTTCCATCAATTGTTGCCGGCCTCTTTATTCTCTCTGCTGTGATTTACCCAATCACTAAAGCCAACTCAGGATTTATGGGTTCACTAGCGTTGACGATTTTGATGATTCCCACTGTTGCTCGAACATCAGAGGAAGTTCTCAACCTCATCCCGCAAGATCTTCGTGAAGCCGGCACTGCTCTCGGTGGCACACAGTGGCGCACAGTTGCCATGATTGTTCTCCCTGCAGCAAAGAGCGGCTTGATTACAGCGATGATCCTTGGCGTTGCTCGCATCGCCGGAGAAACGGCTCCGCTCCTACTTCTTACCGGTGGCGGCGATCGCATCAACGGCAATCCATTTAACGACCCAATGGGTTCACTCCCGTTCTATATCTGGAAGTCATTTAATGCCGGCTCTGAAGAAGCGATTACCCGCGCTTGGGCTGGTCTCTTGGTTCTTGTTCTCCTTGTTCTTATTCTCTTTACGACAGCACGTTTCTTAAGCACTAGAAAGGTCTCACGATGACTTCTGCACTTTCTGATGTAACTAGCGCACCACGCATACCTGGTCTGCGCGCTGCAGGAACAGGCCTTGAGGCGCGTGGCATCCACGCATGGTTCGGTAAGCACCACGCACTCGCAGATGTCTCACTCGACTTTGCTCCAGGAACCGTGACAGCACTGATTGGCCCATCAGGGTGTGGCAAGTCAACATTTATTCGTACTCTCAATCGCATGCATGAATTCATTCCATCTGCTGCAATGGCGGGAGAAGTTCTCCTTGATGGCAAAGATGTATATGCACCTGGCGTTGATGTAACAAAGATTCGACTTCAAATCGGTATGGTCTTTCAGAAGCCAAACCCATTCCCATCAATGACTATTGGCGAGAACGTTCTCTCTGGTCTCAAGCTCGCACAGCTAAAGGTCGAAAATAAAGATGACCTCCTTGAAGAGTGCCTCGAGCGCGCAGGTCTTTGGAAGGAAGTAAAGGATCGCCTCGGTGCACATGGTGGTTCACTCTCAGGTGGTCAGCAGCAGCGCCTCTGTATCGCTCGCGCGCTTGCAGTAAAGCCCCAAGTACTTTTGATGGATGAGCCTTGCTCTGCCCTTGACCCAGGTTCAACGCTTCGTATTGAAGAGACTATTCGTCAGCTCTCAGAGACGATGACAATCGTAATCGTTACCCACAATATGCAGCAGGCGGCACGAGTCTCTGACTACACAGCATTCTTCTTATCTGATGGTGGTCCTGGCCAAATGGTCGAGGTTGCGCCAACAACAGAGATCTTCTCTCGCCCAAAGGATAAGCGCACAGAGGATTACGTTACCGGCCGATTTGGCTAGTTCTCAGAGATATTCGGCACCAATTGTTCATCTAACTGTTGGTGAACGTTTCCCGTTAAGGGGTAATTGATTTACTTGGCTTACATAGGTTTACCTCGTAAGTAAAACCAATTACCTAAGGGGAAATACATGAGAGTTTCAAAGCTCGCGAAAGTTGCAACAATTGCACTCGCGTTTGGCTTAGTAGCAACAACACCTGCATATGCAGCAAATCTTCAGGGTTCAGGCGCATCATTCCCAGCGCTCTTGATCGAAGCTTGCAAGGCTCCATTCGCAGCAGCTACTTCACATACATTTACATATGCATCATCAGGTTCTGGCGCAGGTCGCTCAAACTCAGATAAGGGCGTTGGCGATTTCTGGTTCACAGATGCTCCTCACACATCATCTTCAAAGCGCTCTTCAATCATTCACGTTCCTGCAGTAGCAGCGCCAATTGCAATTCTTCATAACGTTCCAAACTCAAAGACACTTCAGTTCTCAGCAGAGACAATCGCAAAGATCTTTGGTGGCGAAATCACAATGTGGAATGACCCAGCAATCGTCGCTGATAACAACCGCACAACTACAAAGATTATTTACTCAAAGAACGGTGACGGCTCACTCAAGAAGAATAAAGCTGGCGATCCAATCGTTCTCCGTACTCAGACTGTAACAAGCAAGGTCATCTTGCCTGCGAAGAAGATCCAGGTTGTCTATCGTTCAGATAACTCAGGAACATCTGAGAACTTCACAAACTACCTCAACAAGTCCGCTCCATCAGTATGGACAAAGGCTAAGAGCGGTACATTCAAGGATTCATTCCCTGGCAACATCAACGACATTGCAAACCTTGGTCGCATCGTCGGTGCATCATCTTCATCAGGTGTTGCGCAGCAGGCAGGTAAGACTCCTTACTCAATCACCTACGCAGAAGTGAACTATGCGAAGGCAAACAAGTTGAAGATTGCTAATGTAATCAACGCAGCAGGTGCATCAGTTGCTCCGGATTCAACTGGCGTCAGCGCATTCCTTGCTCAGGCATCACAAGATTCAAATGGATACCTCACCTATGACTTCAAGACAACAGAAAAGGGTGCATACCCACTCGGTATCGTTTCCTACCTCTTAGCTGACACAAAGTACTCAGATAAGGCAACCGCTGCTGCAGTGAAGGAATTCGCTCAGTTCATCCTCTCTCCAAAGTGTGCGCGTGATGCAGGAGATGCCCTCGGCTTCTCAGTGATCGATGGCGACTTCCTTAAGAAGGCGCTTGCACAGGTTGCAAAGATCGGTTAATTAGTAAAACTCCTCCAAGAGTAAGCACTAGAGAAAAACCGGCTGGTTCCCTGATGGGAGCCAGCCGGTTTTGCTTTACTGCAAGAACTATCTGCGCGCCTGGCTGGAATCGAACCAGCGACAACCCGCTTAGAAGGCGGGTGCTCTATCCGACTGAGCTACAGGCGCATCTCACACCGATAAAACGATGGTGTGTTTCGTACGGCGCAATTGTACCCAGTAAGGTTTACCACTATGGCTGAGTTCATTTATACGATGAAGAAGGCGCGAAAAGCGCATGGTGAGAAGGTAATTCTCGATGACGTAACCCTGATGTTCCTTCCGGGAGCAAAGATTGGTGTTGTCGGCCCTAACGGTGCCGGTAAGTCAACCGTTCTTCAGATCATGGCCGGACTTCAGCAGCCATCAAACGGTGAGGCATATCTTTCACCTGGCTACACAGTTGGAATCTTGATGCAGGAGCCAAAGCTCAACGAAGAGAAGACTGTTCTTGAAAATGTACAAGAAGGCGTTGCAGAGACGATGGAGATGGTTCGTCGCTTCAATGAGATTTCAGAGGAGATGGCAAATCCAGATGCCGACTACGACAAGTTGTTGGCAGAGATGGGCGAACTGCAAGAGCAGCTCGATCACCGCAATGCATGGGAGCTTGATTCACAGTTAGAGCAGGCGATGGATGCACTTCGCTGTCCGCCAGGAGATGCCGATGTAAAGGTTTTATCTGGTGGAGAAAAGCGCCGCGTCGCTTTATGTAAGTTGCTTCTCGAAGCGCCAGATCTCTTGCTTCTTGATGAGCCTACTAACCACTTGGATGCAGAATCAGTTCTCTGGCTCGAGCAGCACTTGGCGAAGTACCCAGGCACTGTTGTTGCGATTACTCACGATCGCTACTTCCTCGACAACGTTGCAGAGTGGATTCTCGAACTCGACCGTGGTCGCGCATACCCATATGAAGGAAATTACTCGACTTACCTTGAGACCAAGGCAGCACGTCTCAAGGTTGAAGGCCAGAAGGATGCAAAGCGCGCGAAGCGTCTTTCCGAAGAACTCGATTGGGTTCGTCAGAATGCAAAGGGTCGTCAGGCAAAGTCAAAGGCTCGTCTAGCTCGCTATGAAGAGATGGCGGCAGAAGCCGACAAGATGCGTAAGTTGGACTTTGAGGAAATCCAGATTCCACCTGGACCACGCCTTGGAAATATCGTTGTTGAAGTTGAACATCTCGTAAAGGGATTTGGTGATCGCGTTCTTATCGATGATCTCTCATTTACCTTGCCACGTAACGGAATTGTTGGAGTTATTGGTCCTAACGGTGCCGGTAAGACAACACTCTTTAAGACGATCCTTGGTCTTGAGCCTGCGGATTCAGGTAACGTCAAGATTGGTGAGACGGTAAAGATTTCATATGTCGATCAGTCTCGTGGCGGTATCGATCCAAAGAAGTCTCTCTGGGAAGTTGTCTCTGATGGACTTGATTTCATTAAGGTCGGACAGGTTGAAATGCCATCGCGTGCATACGTTGCAGCATTTGGTTTCAAGGGTCCAGATCAGCAGAAACCAGCAGGAGTTCTCTCTGGTGGTGAGCGCAACCGTTTGAACCTTGCACTTACCTTGAAGCAGGGTGGAAACCTCTTGCTCCTCGACGAACCAACAAACGACCTCGACGTTGAAACGCTTGGCTCATTGGAAAATGCGCTCCTTGAATTTCCTGGATGCGCAGTTGTGATCTCTCACGATCGCTGGTTCCTTGACCGCGTAGCAACACACATCTTGGCCTACGAAGGTGATTCGAAGTGGTTCTGGTTTGAAGGAAACTTCGAGTCATATGAAGAGAACAAGATCTCTCGCCTCGGTGCAGACGCGGCTCGTCCACATCGTGCGACATATCGAAAGCTCACTCGCTAATGATTTACACCAATAAGCAATTTGTCCGCTGGGATGACATTGATGCTTTTGGCCACGTCAACAATGCAAAGTACCTGACCTATATTCAAGAGGCGCGCTTTCAATGGTCTTTCTATGAAGTCCGCGCTGAGGGGGAGAAGCCAACGCTCTTGGAGATGGTTGTTGCTCGCAACGAAATCGATTACCTAGTGCCGATTTACGATGGTGGACTCTTCTACGATGTAAACCTCTGGGTTGAATCCATCGGAAATAGCTCATTTGTTCTTGGCTATGAGGTTGTTGGCGCTGATGGCGTTGTGCATGCAAAGGTGAAGAGCGTTCAGGTTGCTGTCTCGATGGAGACGAAGAAATCACGCCCATTGACCGATGCCGAGAAGGTATTTCTCACCAAATACATGCGTTCCTAGTTAAGGTACTTCCATGCTCAAGAAGCTCCATCCAGCATGGACCGCGCTCGTAGTCACATTCCTTACCTTGATGGCTACTGCCGCATTTAGATCGGCGCCCTCAGTCTTGATCGTTCCACTGGAAGATGCCTTCGGCTGGTCTCGCTCACAAGTTTCAACTGCAATCGCAATCAACGTCCTGCTCTACGGTTTGATCGCACCATTTGCTGCCGCCTTGATGGAGCGCTTCACCGTTCGCAAAGTCGTGATGAGTGCGCTGACATTTGTTTCAATCAGTGCGGGACTCACGGTATTTATCAACCAACCTTGGCATTTGTGGTTGTTGTGGGGCGTATGCGTTGGAACCGGAACCGGTTCTATGGCACTTGTCTTTGCAGCCACTGTTGCTAACCGTTGGTTTATTAAGAACAAGGGAATCGTAGTCGGTGCCCTTACTGCAGCCGGTGCAACTGGGCAGTTGATCTTCTTGCCATTGCTTTCACACTTTGCAGTTACCTATGGATGGAAATCTGTATCAGTCACAATCGCTGCCGCGGCAATTGTTGTCGTGCCGTTGGTCTTTCTCTTCTTAAAGGAGAGCCCGCAATCAATTGGAACATCTCCCTATGGCGCGCCAGCGGATTGGAAGCCGGCTGCAAAGAGCGAGCTCTCCGCATTTCGTCTGACCACCGATACCTGGAAACGATCTAAATCAGATTACAACTTCAAGGTGCTCTTCTTCTCATTCTTTGTCTGCGGACTTTCTACCAACGGTTTGATTGGCACACACTTCATTCCAGCGGCACACGACCATGGGATGGCAGAACCGATTGCAGCATCATTGCTCGCGTTAGTTGGCGTCTTCGATGTTAT
>JBEGSV010000030.1:0-5858 GCA_041179685.1 Actinomycetota bacterium | reverse complement strand
CCCTCATGAGTCGAGCAGATAAACCAGTACGTATCGGCATGCTCGGCTGTGGCGTAGTCGGCAGCGAAGTAGCACGACTTCTCCTTGCAGATACTGAAGAGCTCTCAACCCGAGCCGGCGTGAAAATCGAACTCGCTCGAATCGCGGTGCGGACAATTAAAGATTACCCAGGAATCAATCCTGCGCTCTTTACGACTGATCCGTTCTCGATTGTTAATGATCCAGAGATTGACCTGATTGTTGAAGTCATGGGCGGCATCGAACCTGCAAATGAATTAGCCCATCTTGCAATTAAGAACCGCAAATCAATTGTGACCGCCAATAAGGCTCTCCTTGCTAGCCACGGCGCCGAACTCTTTACTGCCGCATATGCACAAGGCGAAGATATCTATTACGAAGCCTCTGTCGCCGGTGCTATTCCAATTATTCGCCCGCTCCGAGATTCTTTGGTTGGCGACTTTGTCATTCGTGTAATGGGAATTGTTAACGGAACAACAAATTACATTCTCACAAAGATGCATGAAGATAATAAAGAATTCGCTGTTGCCCTCAAAGAGGCGCAAGAACTTGGCTACGCCGAAGCAGATCCGACTGCCGATGTTGAAGGTTTTGATGCAGCAGCAAAGGCTGCAATTCTCTCTGGACTCGCATTCCATACCCGCGTTACCGTCTCAGATGTATATCGCGAAGGTATTTCACACATTACTTTAGAAGATGTTCAACTCGCCAAAGAACTTGGCTATGTGATCAAGCTCTTGGCAATTGCAGAGTTAACTCCAGCGGATGAAATTTCAGTGCGCGTGCATCCGGTAATGCTCGAGAAATCGCACCCACTTGCATCTGTTCGCGATGCCTTCAACGCTGTCTTTGTCGAAGCAGAATCAGCTGGACCTTTGATGTTCTACGGCCGAGGTGCAGGTGGCGCTCCAACAGCATCTGCAATTCTCGGAGATGTTCTGGCTGTATCGCGCCATATTGCGCATAACTCAGTCGGCCAGCGCGAGACTGATTATGCAGATCGCGATATCGCACCTATTGAAACCACTAAAACCAAGTTCTTAATTCGCCTTGAAGTCCAAGATAAATCAGGTGTTTTGGCCTCAATCGCTCAGGTTTTTGCGACCCAAGGAGTATCAATTCAAACTGTTGATCAAAATGGCCGCGATGCAGATGCCGAACTCATCATCGTTACCCACCTTGCAACCGAAGGTGAACTCAAGGCAACTGTTGAAGCGTTGAAGAAGATGGATATTGTCAGCAAGATTTCTAGCGTGATCCGCGTAGAGGGAGCGAGTGCGTAATGGGATTTTTCAAGAAGAAAGAAGGCGCACATCAGTGGCTCGGAGTCATTGAGGAATACCGCCACCGTCTACCCGTAAGTTCGAAGACCCCCATCGTCTCTCTCCGAGAAGGCGGCACTCCACTCATCTATGCGTGCAATCTCTCTGAGATGCTCGATAACGAAGTCTGGGTGAAGTTTGAAGGAATCAATCCAACTGGTTCGTTCAAAGATCGCGGAATGACAATGGCAATCTCCAAGGCTGCCGAAGATGGCGCAAAGGCAGTTATCTGCGCATCAACAGGAAATACATCTGCATCAGCAGCAGCCTATGCAGTCAAGGCTGGCATGGTTCCAGCAGTACTTATTCCTGAAGGAAAGATTGCAATGGGCAAGCTCGCGCAGGCTGTTGCGCATGGAGCAACACTTCTTCAAGTGCAGGGCAACTTTGATGATTGTCTGGTTCTTGCTCGCGAACTTTCTGAGAAGTACCCGGTCTCTCTCGTTAACTCAGTAAATCCATATCGCATCGAAGGGCAGAAGACGGCTGCATTTGAGGTTGTCGATCTTCTCGGAGATGCCCCTGATATTCACACTCTTCCAGTAGGTAATGCCGGAAATATCACTGCTTATTGGAAGGGCTACAACGAATACTTTAACGACGGCCTTTCCAAGAGAAAGCCAGCGATGTGGGGATTCCAAGCTGCGGGTTCGGCACCACTTGTTCTTGGCCACCCAGTTGATAATCCAGAAACCATTGCGACCGCTATCCGTATCGGAAAGCCAGCTTCCTGGAATCAGGCAATTGCAGCGCGTGATGAATCCGCAGGTCTTATTGATTCAGTCACTGATGAAGAAATTTTGGCCGCTTATCGAATCCTCTCTTCACAAGAGGGCATCTTCTGCGAGCCATCATCAGCTGCGGGTCTCGCAGGGCTGATCAAATATAAGGCCGCCGGAAAACTTCCTCGCGGCAAGAAGATTGTTATTACATGCACAGGAAATGGCTTAAAGGATATTCCTTGGGCACTTGAAGGTGCCAAAGATCCCGTGAGCGTTCCTGTCAATGCAGATATTGCAGCAGAAGCTCTTGGATTGAAGAAGGCTTAATCAATGAGCAAGCCAACCTTTAAGGCGAAACCGATGCAGGTACAGGTACCTGCATCGTCGGCAAACCTTGGTCCTGGCTTCGACGCATTTGGTCTCGCTCTCGCAATGCACGACCGCTATGTCGCACAGGTTCTCGATGATTCAATTCTCGATATCGATGTAACTGGTGAAGGCGCAGATGAAGTTCCGCTCACCGATAAGAACCTCCTTGTAAAGGCGATGCATAAAGGTTTCGACTTCCTTGGTGGACGTCCGAAGGGCTTAGCAATTCGTGCTCTTAACGTAAATCCACATGGTCGCGGCTTAGGTTCTTCTGCAAGTGCAATCATTGGGGGCCTTGTTCTAGCCCGCGCCCTTGTACTTAACGGCGAAGACCATATGAACGACATCCAATTACTTTCTCTGGCAACAGATATGGAAGGTCATCCAGATAACGTTTCTGCTTCGCTCTTCGGTGGCGCAACCATCTCTTGGTTTGAAGTAGAGAAGCACAAGTCCTCTGCACACTGTATCCACCTCAATGTTGATCCACGTATTCAGGCGATGGCATACATTCCTGCAAAGTCTCTTGCAACTTCGAAGGCAAGAAAAATGTTGCCCGATTCAATCCCATTCGCTGATGCAGTGCGAAATACAACCAATGCCGCACTGATGAGCCATGCACTCACAACACGTCCCGACTTGCTTTTGACAGCAACCGAAGATTTCTTGCACCAGTCCTATCGGGCAGAGGCAATGCCTGATTCATTTGCATTGGTGCAGAAACTTCGCGCTGCTGGAATCGCCGCATTTATTTCAGGTGCTGGCCCAACGGTCCTCGCCCTTCACACAGCTGATCAGCGTGAAGTAGAAGAGTTGAAGATGGCTGCTGGTAAGGGCTTTGTAGCTACCCCGCTTGAAATTGCCTCCCGCGGAGCGACCCTGCTATAGTTTTGCCATCAGCACCGCCGGTTTCAATGAGGCGAATACGTTGATACCAATCACAGTAATTCAGTAAAAATTAAGTTCCAAGAATCTCGCAATAACCACAATCTCTCTATCAAGCTAGAGACACTCAAGAAAAGAAATCAATGACAACAACAGAACTCGCTGCAATGACACTTCCGAAACTCAAGGAAGTAGCCTCCCAGCTCGGTATCGAAGGCGCGGCAAAGCTCAAGAAGGATGCACTTGTATCTGCAATCGCAGATCTACAGGCAGCAAACCGCGAGGCAGCCAAGGCAGAGCGCGAAGCTCGCCGCGAGGCTCGTAACGCTAAGCGCAACAATAAGAAGTCTGATGACTCTGAAAGTTCAGAGGAAGAGCCAAAGAATAATTCTCGTAACTCAAATGATGAAGATGACGATAACTCATCGGACAATCGCAATGACCGCGGCGATCGTTATGATCGCAACGATCGCAATCGCAATCGTCGTGACCGTAATGGTCGCAACCGTGACCGCAGTGGCCGTGACCGTAATGGTCGCGAAGAGCGCGAACCAGTCATTGGCGAAGATGATGTACTAGTGCCAGTCGGTGGTCTCGTCGATATTCTCGAGAACTACTCATTTATCCGTACCGCCGGATACCTTCCAGGACCTAACGATGTCTACGTCTCACAGGGTCAGGTACGTAAGTACGGTCTTCGTAAGGGTGACGTTGTCACAGGGCAGGTTCGCCAGGCACGCGAGGGCGAGCAGAAGCAGAAGTACAACCCACTCATTACTCTCGAAACTGTTAACGGTGTTCCAGTAGAAGAGGCAAAGGCTCGCGTTGAGTTTGGAAAGCTCACACCTTTATATCCACAAGAGCGTCTACGCCTTGAGACAGAGCCAAACATTCTTACAACTCGTGTCATCGATCTGATTGCACCAATTGGTAAGGGACAGCGCGGACTTATCGTTGCTCCACCAAAGGCAGGAAAGACAATGGTCTTGCAGGCAATTGCTAATGCGATCACAGTCAACAACCCTGAGGTTCACTTGATGGTCGTTCTCGTTGATGAGCGCCCAGAAGAAGTTACCGATATGACTCGCTCTGTTAAGGGCGAGGTCATCGCATCCACATTCGATCGCCCTGCAGAAGATCACACCATGATTGCAGAGCTCGCAATCGAGCGTGCAAAGCGTCTCGTTGAGCTTGGCCACGATGTTGTTGTTCTCCTTGATTCAATCACACGTCTCGGACGCGCATACAACATTGCGGCACCTGCATCTGGCCGCATCCTGTCTGGTGGTGTTGATTCAGCAGCGCTCTACCCACCAAAGAAGTTCTTCGGTGCAGCTCGTAACATTGAAGATGGTGGATCGCTCACAATTCTTGCAACAGCTCTTATTGAGACTGGCTCTCGTATGGATGAAGTCATCTTCGAAGAGTTCAAGGGAACTGGAAATATGGAGCTCATCCTTGACCGCCGTCTTGCAGATAAGCGCATCTTCCCGGCGGTAAACGTTGTTTCATCATCAACTCGTAAGGAAGAAATCCTTATGGGTTCAGAGGAGCTCAACATTGTATGGAAGCTTCGCCGCGTATTGCACGCGCTCGAGCCACAGGCTGCTCTCGAGCTCTTGCTTGAGAAGATGAAGGGCACCAAGTCCAACGTTGAATTCTTGATGCAGATCCAGAAGACAACTGGTGGCTCAGACAACTAGCCTTAAAGTTTTACCGAAAAGCCCTCACAGGAATAACGCTTGTGGGGGCTTTCTCGTGCCCATCTTTCACATTTGGCTCGTGCACTCATCACAGAGCTTCCACAAGCTAGCGGTGCAATCTTCGTTCTAGGCAGCCGAGTTATCCGGACTCGGCGCCAACAACTATAGGAGATCGCCATGAAGGCAAATTTCGTTAACTCTCGCAATGTAGCGCTACTCGTTGCAGCTGGACTACTTGCAGGAACAGGTACTGCGGTTGCAGCTGATACTCCAGCGCCTTCAGCAACACCAACAGCAACCGCTAAGCCACTTTCTGAATATCAGAAGGCAAAGGCTGCCTACAGTGCAGCGGTCGATGCTTACATCGCAAACCGCAAGGCATCACAAGAGCAGTACAAGACAGCACGTGAAGCATTTGCTGTTGCGAAGAAGGCATATGGCGATGCACGTAAGCCAATTCTTGAGACCTTCAAAGCAGAACTTGCAGCTGCAAAGACTGCTCGCGAAGCTGCAATCGCCGCAGCAACAACACCTGAGGCAAAGCTTGCTGCAAATACTGCACACAAATCAGCAGTTGCAGCTGCAGCTTCAAAGCGTGATGCTGCAATTGCAGCTCTCGGCGCAGCTCCGGTTGAGCCAACAAAGCCAGTAGCAGGGGCTCGACCAACTCCACCAGCAAAGCCAACAAAGGCGCCTAAGGCTTCATAACCTTTACTTCCCCTCGCTCAACCGCACGGTCTCACGGGTCTTGGCCCGCGTGGATTTTGCGGTTGAGTGCTTTTACGGGATGATTTCTGCCTAGCCCTTCTGGTTCACCGCAGCCCTTCAATTAATTGAAG
>JBEGSV010000029.1:0-9987 GCA_041179685.1 Actinomycetota bacterium | reverse complement strand
AAGGAGACGCTGAAGGATGCAGCCGCCGTGGTGCGGTTCACTGTGGACACGCGGAGATTCTGCCCTATAGATACGCGCTTTCAAGGCCACTAGATAGATAAGGTGCGACCATGTCTGAATCAAGTGCATATCCCGAGGTCATTTTCCGCGACGATGTATCAGTCGAGCTCATCAAGGCAAGCGCCAGCGATGCCGATGTCATCTGGGCGGCTCGCGTCTCTACCGCAGGCGAACAGTCGATGGATGAGATTGGCGAAGATCCTGCACGATCTGCTGGCTTGATCAACTACTTGGCCCGTGAGCGCCACGGTTCTCCATTTGAGCACACCTCAATGACCTTCTTCATCTCAGCCCCAATCTTCGTATTCCGTGAATTCATGCGCCACCGCATCGCCTCATATAACGAAGAATCTGGTCGCTATCGTGAATTAAAGCCGGTCTTCTACATTCCAAATCAAGAGCGTAATCTGATTCAAATTGGCAAAACCGGTGCTTATGAGTTCGTTCCTGGCACACAGGAGCAATTCGATGTCACCGTTGCAGCGATGAAGGATGCCTACGTAGTTGCATACGATTCATATAAGAAGATGCTCGATGCCGGAATCGCTCGCGAGGTCGCTCGTGCAGTTCTACCAGTCGCAACATATTCATCAATGTATGTGACCATGAATGCACGTGCGCTCATGAATTTCCTTTCACTTCGCACCTCACGTGAAGGATCACACTTTCCTAGCTACCCTCAGCGTGAAATTGAGATGGTTGCAGAGAAGATGGAGGCTGAATTCGCAAAATTGATGCCTCTTACCTATCAAGCCTTCGAAAAATCTGGTCGCGTAGCGCCATAAAGGATAAGATTCGCAAATGAGTATCAACGCACCATTCGGCCGCCTCATCACCGCAATGGTGACCCCTTTTAATCAGGATGGCTCGATCGACTGGGATGGCGTTGCAAAGCTCGCTCAGCATCTTGTAGATACAGGTCACGACGGAATCGCCGTTAACGGAACTACTGGCGAAGCACCGACGACAAAATCTTCCGAGAAACTCGAGATCATTCGCGTCGTCAAAAGCGTTGTCGGTTCGAAAATTCAAGTTCTATCTGGTGCTGGCGATAACGAAACTGCTTACACAGTCGAACAAGCAAAGCGTTCACAGGAAGCCGGTGCAGATGGCCTGCTCGTTGTAGTTCCTTATTACAACAAGCCGCCACAAGCTGGCGTCGAGGCCCACTTCCGTGCAGTGGCAGCGGCGACCGATCTACCAATAATGATGTATGACATCCCTGGCCGTACTGGAATTGAGATTGAGAACGACACAATCTGCCGTCTCTTCGATAGCGTCGAGAACATCGTTGCTCTCAAAGATGCAAAGGGCAATAGCGCCAGTACTTCATGGGTTATCAAGCGCTGTGGAATTCCTGTCTATTCAGGTGATGACATTCTCAACCTTCCACTCCTTTCAGTCGGAGCAGTTGGCTTTGTCTCTGTCTGCGGACATACAGTTGGTACCGAACTTAAAGCAATGCTCGATGCCTGGTTCGCCGGCGATGCGGCAAAGGCGCTTGAGATTCATCAAAAACTTCTCCCTGTCTTTACCGGAACATTCCGAACACAAGGAGCCATCCTTACCAAAGCAGCCATGGGACTCTTGGGACTTCCCGGTGGCACCACTCGTCTTCCTCTCGTCGATGCAACACCAGAACAGATCGAGCAATTGCGCAAAGATCTCATCGCTGGTGGCGTCGCTCTGAAAAACTAACTACTGAATGACACAACACCCTCATCCAAACTTAGGAACTCCAAGCAAACTTCCTGCTGGCGGTCTTCGTATTGTCGCACTAGGTGGAATCTCCGAAATCGGTCGCAATATGACTGTATATGAGACCGATGGAAAGCTTTTAATCGTAGATTGCGGAGTTCTCTTTCCAGAAGATAATCAACCAGGTATTGATCTCATCCTCCCTGACTTTAGCTACATTCGAGATCGATTAGATGATGTAGTTGGAGTCTTCCTCACACATGGACATGAAGATCACATCGGCGCAGTTCCTTACCTATTGCGCGAACGCGTCGATATTCCGCTTTATGGCTCACCTTTAACCATCGCTCTGATTACCGCCAAGTGCAAAGAGCACCGCATCGGCCCAATAACCCATGAGGTACGTGAGGGTAATCGCTTTAAGCTGGCAGGTTTTGATCTCGAATGTATCGCTGTTAACCACTCAATCCCGGACGCGTTAGCGGTAGCCATTCGCACAAAGGCGGGAATGGTTCTTGCAACCGGTGACTTTAAGATGGATCAACTTCCGCTCGATGGTCGCACTACCGATCTTGCTAGCTTTGCCCGCTTAGGCGATGAAGGCGTAGATATCTTCCTCGCTGATTCAACCAATGCAGATATTCCAGGCTTTACTCCGGCAGAGCGCGAAATCATGCCCGCCTTGCATCGAGTTATTGCTACAACCAAGAAGCGCGTGATTGTTGCTTCATTTTCGTCACACGTACATCGCGTACAGCAGGTAATTGATGTGGCACACGAGCATGGTCGCAAGGTCTGTTTCATCGGTAGATCTATGGTGCGTAATATGAAGATCGCCGAGGATATGGGTTACCTCAATGTTCCTTCAGGTGCGGTCATTGAGTTAAAGAACCTTGATGATTATGGCGATAATGTAGTTTTAATCTCAACTGGATCCCAAGGCGAACCAATGGCAGCTCTATCGCGCATGGCAAATGGCGATCACCAAATTCGCGTGGGTCAAGGAGACACTATCATTCTTGCATCGTCGCTCATTCCGGGTAATGAAAACTCGGTATACCGGGTCATCAACGAACTCACTCGATTCGGTGCCAAAGTTGTCCATAAGGCAAATGCGTTAGTACATGTCTCTGGTCATGCTGCGGCCGGCGAACTGCTCTACTGCTACAACATCGTCAAACCAAAATATGCGATGCCAATCCATGGAGAGTGGCGCCACCTTAAGGCCAATGCCGAGCTTGCGATTCAATCCGGCGTTCCACGGGAGAACACCTTTATCGCCGAGAATGGAATCGTTATTGATCTCGTTGATCATGTTGCCGAAGTAGCAGGCTCCATTCCTGTTGGCTTTGTCTATGTTGATGGACAGAGCATCGGTGATATCACCGAAGATTCCCTCAAAGATCGACGTATCTTGGGAGAAGAAGGCTTCATCTCAGTCATCGTTGTCATTGATTCTCAGAGCGGAAAAATTGTTGCTGGCCCTGATATCCATGCCCGAGGATTTAACGAAGATTCCGCTCTCTTCGACGAAGTTCGTGGGGATATCGAGAAAGCTTTGGCGCATGCAGTCGCAGGTGGAACAAATGGAACGCATCAACTTTCACAGGTGGTCCGTCGAACAATCGGCACATGGGTGGGGCAGAAACATCGCAGAAAGCCGATGATTGTCCCTGTTGTCATCGAAGTCTAAAGTCGGCGCGCCTTCCCGTATTCAATAAAACTCTCCACCTAAGATTGAGCGTGTGGCTAAGAGAAAACGCGCAACCAAGAAGCAGGGCAGCAAGGGCGGATTAATTGCGCTCATTGGCTCTGGCCTCGCCTCAGCCTGGCGCTTGATCGCCAAATCCCTGGGTTCCTCTATCCGCTTTGTAGCTCGCGGGGCGAAAGATCTCGACCCTGAGCACCATCGCGACGGCGCCGCTCTCTTCCTCTTTATCCTCTCCTTGATATCGATTACCGGAACCTGGATGCGCTCTGATGCAATCCTGGGACGCAATGTGTACTCATTTCTTGCTGGCGCTTTCGGTTCAATTGCCGTTGTCATCCCAGTTGCGCTGATCTACTTTGCAATCCGACTATTTAGAATGCCAGATGACAAGCAGGGGACAGGGCGCATCACAGTTGGCCATCTCATTCTTATCGTCAGCACCACCGGCCTAGCGCACCTCTTAAACGGTTCATTGGGAGCATCTAATCCAGAAGGTGCAACTGCAATTCGAGAAGGCGGTGGCTTGCTCGGATATTACGTCGCTAAACCGCTCGTTGCAGTCATGTCTTCTCTGCTCACCTACCCATTCTTAATCGCTCTCTTCCTCTTCGGCGCTCTCGTCGTGACCGCTACTCCCTTTAGCGAAGTCATTACTCGCGCCAAGGTGATTGCAGCGTGGCTCAAGTCCAAGCGCCCAGTCCGCGAAGAAGATGACTTTGAAATCTCAGATACTCCACCTTTTGAAACTCCGGTCGTTGCTTGGCATGAAGATGAGCCAGAGGAAGAAATCGAAGAGGCAGAATTCGATGAAGAGTTCACAGTAGAAGTTCCAAAGCCGCTAGAAGCGCAATTGAAAGAGCCGCCTAAGACTAATCACCACCCAGAGCAGCTACTTCTCACCGGCGATTCAAAGTATGAACTTCCATCCCAGGATCTACTGAAAGTTGGCCCTGCCTCAAAGGGAAAGAGCAAGGCAAATGACACAGTTGTCGCTGCGCTCACTGAAGTCTTTAAGCAATTTGATATCGATGCTCAGGTCACCGGCTTTATGCGAGGACCAACAGTTACTCGTTATGAAGTAGAGCTAGGCAACGCAGTAAAGGTTGAACGTATTACTGCTTTGTCAAAGAATATTTCTTACGCGGTCGCAAGCAGCGAAGTACGAATCCTCTCACCGATTCCGGGTAAATCTGCAGTTGGAATTGAGATCCCAAATACAGATCGCGAAATCGTCGCTCTTGGTGATGTTATGCGCTCAAGTGTTGCAGGACAGGACCACCACCCAATGCTTGTCGCGCTCGGCAAAGATGTAGAAGGTAACTTTGTCTGTGCAAACCTTGCAAAGATGCCTCACTTGCTTGTTGCGGGTGCCACTGGTGCAGGTAAGTCTTCGATGATTAACTCGATGATTACATCGATCATGATGCGTGCAACACCAGATGATGTTCGCCTCATCCTGATTGATCCTAAGCGAGTCGAGCTCACCGCTTATGAGGGAATCCCTCATCTCATCACACCAATCATTACCAACCCCAAGAAAGCTGCTGACGCACTTACCTGGGTGGTTCGTGAGATGGATCTTCGATATGAGGATCTTGCTAACTTTGGTTTTAGACATATTGATGATTTCAATAAGGCAGTACGCGCTGGCAAAGTTGTAGCTCCTCCAGGATCCGATCGCGTACTTGAGCCCTACCCATATCTCCTCGTCGTTATCGATGAGCTTGCAGATTTGATGATGGTTGCTGCACGCGAGGTGGAAGAGTCAGTTGTTCGAATCACACAGTTGGCTCGTTCAGCCGGTATCCACCTTGTGCTCGCAACTCAGCGTCCATCAGTTGATGTTGTTACGGGTTTGATTAAGGCTAACGTTCCTTCACGTCTCTCATTTGCGACCTCATCACTTGCCGATAGCCGCGTAATTCTCGATTCACCAGGAGCAGAGAAGCTGATTGGCCAAGGCGATGGTCTCTTTATTCCAATGGGCGCAAGCCGTGCAATTCGAATTCAAGGCGCATATGTATCAGAGCGTGAAATTGAAGCGGTCACCAACCATGTAAAGAAGCAGTTGAAGCCTCGTTATCGTGAGGATGTCACTGTTGCTCCGCAATCATCAAAGATGATTGATAAAGAGATTGGTGATGATCTAGAGCTTCTCTGCCAAGCAGTTGAACTTGTTGTAGGAACCCAATTCGGATCGACTTCAATGCTGCAACGTAAGTTGCGAGTTGGATTTGCGAAGGCTGGCCGCTTAATGGATTTGATGGAGTCGAGAGGAATCGTCGGTCCATCTGAAGGTTCCAAGGCTCGAGTCGTCTTAGTAACCAATGATGAGCTCGATTCAGTTCTTGCCACGCTCCGCGATTATTGATTTCAGGGTGAGATAGGGGTGATTTCCTCTCGATTGAACTCTCAGGCTAGTAGTTATCTCTACTAGGTAGGTAAAATTAACCAAGGTTTTAATTGAGGGCGGGAGTCAGATGAATCTTGGTGAGGTGCTTCAATCTGCGCGCACCGCTGCCGGATTATCAATCGAGGACCTCGCTGCAATTACCAGCATTCGTGCTGGACTATTAATCGAGATCGAGAAAAATAACTTCTCTCACTGCGGTGGAGATATTTATGCCCGCGGACATCTTCGCAACATCGCCCCTAAACTCGGACTGGATGCAAATCAACTTGTAGATCTTTACAACTCAGAACACTCGGTCGAGAGTCGAAGTATCAATGAGATGCTCGCCGAAAATAGCGTGACTCGAGTTCCGCATGAGAAGAAGAACCTTTCCTGGAAAGTTCCGGCGGCTTTCTCAATCGCAATTCTTCTGGTTCTCGGTATTGCACAAATCGTGTACTCCAACATCAACAGTTCAAGTACAACAAATCTGATAACAACTGAGTCACCTTCACCTTCAGCTACAGCATCTTCCGAGCCAACACCGAGCGCTTCAACGTCAGAAGTTCCAGCTGCTGGGGGAGTCACTCTTTCCATTACAGCAGCCCGTGGTAACTCCTTGATAGATATCGTTGTTGACGGCGAACATGTTGATAAGGGATCAATCTTTCAAGGTGAGAGCAAATCTTTCGAGGCGACAACATCAATTAGCGTTTATTTCAGCAACCCTGCAGGGCTCGATGTCACTGTCAATGGTGAATTGCTTGCACCTCTCGGCGGACAGAACGAGGAAGTTCGTCGTACATTCCGCTAAGCCTGTAGTATCACCCCCATGTCTCGCACCGTCGCAATCGTCACGATGGGCTGTGCCCGCAATGAAGTTGACTCTGAAGAGCTTGCCGGACGGCTAGCCGCAGAGGGCTGGACCCTCGTGGCAGATGCCGATGAGGCAGAGGTCGCGGTAGTCAATACATGTGGCTTTATCGAATCCGCCAAGAAAGATTCTGTAGATGCGCTTCTTGAGGCAAATTCTCTGAAGGGCCATGGCGTAACTAAGGCAGTTGTTGCAGTTGGTTGCATGGCTGAACGATACGGAAAAGAGTTGGCAGAAGCCCTTCCAGAGGCAGATGCGATCCTAGGCTTCGATGACTACCAAGATATCTCTGCAAAGTTGCAATCGATTTTATCTGGCAATACCCACACATCGCATACTCCACAGGATCGTCGCGCACTCTTGCCGATCACTCCTGTTGCGCGAGCAGAGGCGCGACGAGAAGTTCGCGACGCCGAACATACTTCTCAGGTCGGTGCTGGTGGTTCACTCTTTAGAAAACGTCTTGGCAATGCGCCATGGGCTCCGCTCAAGATTGCATCAGGATGTGACCGTCGTTGCTCGTTCTGCGCGATTCCTTATTTCCGTGGTTCCTTTGTCTCTCGTCCACCGCAGGAAATCTTGGAAGAGGCGCAGTGGCTCGCACAGAATGGCGTCAGCGAGCTCTTTCTCGTCAGCGAAAATACAACTTCCTATGGAAAAGATCTTGGGGATTTGAAATTGATGGAGAAGTCCCTCAAGAGCTTCACTGAGATCCCTGGCGTTGAGCGAGTTCGACTTTCGTATCTACAACCTGCAGAAGTACGTCCATCGCTTTTACAAGCCATGATTGAGACCGAAAAAGTTGCCCCTTACTTTGATCTCTCGTTCCAACATACAAGCGCCACCGTTCTGCGCCGCATGCGCCGCTTTGGCGACGCTGAGAAGTTCTTGCATCTGATCAATCAGATTCGCGCCCTATCTCCAGAGGCCGGCATTCGCTCCAACTTTATTGTTGGCTTTCCAGGCGAGACAGAAGATGATTACAACGACCTCGCCAACTTCATCGCCTCAGCAAAGCTTGATGCTATTGGAGTATTTGGTTATTCAGATGAAGATAACACCGAAGCTCTAGATCACACCGATAAGGTGGATGAAGATGTCATTAAGGAGCGAGTCGAATCCCTCTCGCGCCTTGCAGATGAGATGGTCTCTGCTCGTGCGCAGGCACGTATCGGTGAAAATGTTCGGGTTTTAATTGAAGATGCAGAGCTACAAGAGGGGCGCGCTGCTCATCAAGGACCAGAAGTTGATGGAACGACATCGTTTATCGGTACAAATTTTGAGGTTGGCCAATATGTCGATGCAGTGGTCATTGACTCTATGGGCGCAGATCTCGTTGCGAGGCCGATCTAAATGGCAATTGTTTTCACGCCTAATTGGCTTACCGTTCTTCGTATCGCACTGATTCCTACCGGAGTCTGGGCAATTTTTTATAGCCCTAGCGCAATGTGGCAATCAATCGCTTGGCTCATCTATTTCATCCTAGGAATGACAGATATTCTCGATGGACATTGGGCGCGAAAGAGTGGCCGCACTACACAGTTAGGTGCATTTCTTGATCCAGTAGCCGATAAAGCACTTATTGGATCGGCGATGATTTCCTTAGCCATTCTCGATCGATTCGCCTGGTGGATTGTCGCCGTCATTTTATTCCGCGAAATCGGAATCACAATCTTCCGTCTTCTCGTTATTCGCGACGGAGTAATTCCAGCAAGCAAAGGGGGTAAGGCCAAGACCCTCTCTCAGAATTTCGCTGTTGGTTTTTATATTCTTCCGCTTCCAGAAATTCTCTATCCGCTCCGTGACGGTTTTATGGCGATCGCCATCTTCTTAACAATCTGGACCGGTATTGATTATCTCGTTAAATGGAGCCGTACCCGCTAGTAAGAATTCAGGGTAGAAAGTTAGAGCGAGTCAGAGCATACTTATCGCTATGCCACTTCGCGCTCATGCCAAGAATGTTATTGCAGCCCTCGTTGCTCGTGGTCAAACTCTCTCAGTTGCTGAATCTGTAACCGCCGGAGGATTAGGCAGTGCAATCACTTCAACACCAGGTGCATCGCAAGTTTTTCTTGGCGGCGTGATCGCGTATTCCAATGAGGTAAAAATTAATATTCTTGGAGTCGATGGGGCATTGATCGAGAAGTACAACGTGGTCAGCGAAGAGGTTGCCAATGCGATGGCAGATGCGGTGCGAACTAAATTTGGAACCACATGGGGGATTGCAACGACCGGGATTGCAGGCCCTGGCGATTACCAGGGCATCCCAGAGGGAACCGTCTGGGTCGCCATCCGTGGCCCTGTAAATCAAACCATTCAGTTACAGCTCGATAGCGGGCGCGAAGCGATTCGAACCGGGGCTATATCCAGCGCGATTGGCACCTTTGCCCGTATCCTTAGCTAACAGTTCAGCCGGTATAAAGAAAGGTGCGATGAAATGATCTTGCTACGTGAATCAGTCGGACAAGCTCTTCGTCGCGCCCGCACTGAGCAATCTCGCACTCTGCGCGATGTCGCTCGCGATGCACGTGTCTCTCTCGGCTATCTCTCAGAGGTTGAGCGCGGCCAGAAGGAAGCTTCATCTGAGCTACTCAATTCAATCTGCGAAGCTCTTGGTCTCACTCTTGGCTCGCTCATGAGCGAGGTCGTTCTCGAGATTACATCTACTGAGACAGCAAAGCTCGTTGTTGTCGATGCAGCCTAAATATTCGCTCCAAGCTAGCGCACACCGTCGTACTGAAGCGGCAATTCTTGAGGGCACAAAAGAGTTAATCTCCCGTAAAGGAATCTCTGGTCTCTCGATGATTGAAATCGCTGACCACTCCGAAGTTTCACGTGCGACTCTCTACAATCATTATCGAGATAAAGATGCTGTTCTAGCAGCGCTTGTGGCATCCGAGGTGCATCGCTTAGCTGAGCTAGCAAAAACTGCCGGTACTCCAGCCGATGCACTTGAGTCGCTTTCGATTTCAATTTCAACAGATCCTGCACTTGCAGCTATGCGTCTTTATGATGCTGATCTTCTTGTGGCAGCAATGACCAATACCGCATCAGAGCATTACGTAACCATTGCCCAGATTATCTTCGGTGCAACACAATCAAAGCCCGGCACCGGTATTGCAATGCGCTGGTTATTGGGTCAGGTTATGCAACCAATCACAGCAGAACAATCACGCGAGCAAGCTGCGCACTTAGCGACAGATACTCTCTTTTAATTAATGCGAATCTCAGATCTTCGAGAGCGGCTAGTTC
>JBEGSV010000028.1:0-3240 GCA_041179685.1 Actinomycetota bacterium | reverse complement strand
TTATTCCTTCTGCCCGCAAGTTCTCGATAATGTTTCTTGATTCAGATCTAACCGGATCGCTAAGTCCAATGACTCCTTCAACAATTTCATTAATGACTACCCAGACCAAGAGGGGAGTCTCAAGTGTGGCCCATGCAGGTTTATCTCCATCAAATTGACCGACCTGAACGTGATATCCATCGACGAGACCAGAGATGTGATGACCCGATGCTTCGGTAATTTCGGTGGCGCTGCGCAAAGTTAAATCACTCTTTATCGCTGCATGGACCAGTGATTTTGCGACGATATGTGGGCTGTATTGATCAATCGATGCGGCAAAGGTGAGAATCTCTTCGGAGCTAAATTTTCCACCTGTTTCTATAACCTCAACGGAAGGACCGCCATGAGTGAGCGTTCCTGTCTTATCCAGGAGAATGATTTCAGCTTGCGACAGCTTCTCTAAGATTGCGCCGTTCTTAATGATCGCACCGTTCTTCGCGGCGCGAGATAAGCCAGAGACAATTGCAATCGGAACAGCAAGAATTAATGGACATGGTGTCGCAATAACTAGTACGGCAACTGCTCTATGTACATCTCCAGTAAGCGCCCAAGAGAGGCCTGCCATCACCAAGGCGACCGGAACAAATCTGATTGCCCACATATTTGCAATGCGCACACCGGGTGCAGATTTATTCTGTGCCTCCTTTACTAACTTGATAATGCTCATATAAGTACTAGTTGCGGATGTTGTTGTTGCGGTGGCAAAGAAAGGTGCCCCTGCATTAATTACCCCACTAGATATTTCTTCGCCAGGAGCATGTGCAACCGGCAAAGGTTCACCGCTTAGCGCTGATTCATCAAGCGAGGCAAAACCCTCTAAGCGGGCATCTGTCGGGGTGATCTCGCCAGTTCTGATTAAGAGAGAATCGCCAACATGAACTTGATCAAGTGCAATTTCTTCAATCTCACCAGATTGATTTCGAAGATGCGCCTCTTTCGGAATCCGAGAGAGTAAGAGTTTTAATTCTCGTTCAGCGCGACCTTCTGCCCATTTTTCTAGTACTCGGCCGGTTGCAAGCATCACCGAGACAATGGCAGCAGCTGCAAACTCTGCAATTGCTAACGCGGAGATAATTGAGATGACAGCTAAAACATCTGATCCCATGGTGTGGTTGCGCAGATCTTGAATCAGCCAAGTGATAGCGGGTATTAGCCCTAACAATCCCGCTATCAGCCAGGCGCCTTCAAAGAAATTTCCTGCAGCAAGGAGAACGGTCGAACTAGATAGAAGTACCCAGTTAAATAACCGCCCATTCATGTATGTAGGTTACTTGCGATAGGGCGATTAGACTCTACTTATGAGTGAAGTAACCATTGCCTTTCTCGGTGCGACAGATACAGTCACCGGCAGCCGATTCTTAGTTTCATCGGCAGAGTCGAAGGTCTTGGTCGACTGTGGACTATTTCAGGGCGTGAAATCGATTCGCAAGAAGAACTGGGATCCATTTCCGGTAGATGTGAAAGGTATTGATTCAGTCGTATTGACCCACGCCCACCTAGACCACTGCGGTTACCTTCCCCTGCTTGCGCGACAAGGTTACGAGAACCCAATTTTTGCAACTCATTACACCGCAGAACTTGCAAGTGTGATTCTCCATGATTCAGCACACCTACAAATGGAGGATGCAAAGTACGCGGCGAAGAAGGGCTACTCAAAGCATGAGATCCCACTGCCTCTATATAACGTAGACGACACAGAACGGGCACTTCGCCTCTTTAAGCGAATTAATTTTCATGCACGTATCCAAGTGGCTCCAGATGCATGGGCAACCTGGTATCCATCCGGTCACATCTTGGGCTCTGCATTTGTCGTTCTAGAAATTGGCGATAAAAAGATTCTCTTTACAGGTGATATGGGACGCAATAACCATCCATTGCTCTCTAATCCAGATGCGCCGCCGCTAGATGTAATGGATGCAATTCTCACCGAATCTACCTATGGCGATCGCACCCATGATGCGAAGCCTGAAGATTTTGCCCGCGAGCTCAATGCGGCAATAGATCGCGGTGGTTCGATCTTAATTCCAGCTTTTGCCGTTGATCGTACAGAAGTCATTTTGATGGCGCTCCGTGAATTAATGGAGAAGAAGCTCATTCCAGTTATTCCAATCTATGTGGATTCGCCTATGGCGCTGACAGCACTGAATTTCTATCGCGAAGCGATTACTCAGAACTCGCCAGAGATTCGTGGCGGCGTCTCAGATCGATGGGCCAATCAAGACCCATTTGACCCTGGAAAGTTAATGCAGGCGCTTACTTCAGATGAATCAAAGAAAATTAACGATATCTCTGAGACCTCTATCATCATCTCGGCCAGCGGAATGGCTACAGGTGGTCGTGTAGTGCATCATCTCGAACACATGCTCCCTGATGAGAAGAACACAGTGATCCTCGTCGGATATCAAGCGCTTGGAAGCCGAGGACGGCTACTTGAAGAAGGTGCAGCAGAGATAAAGATGCATGGGAAATTTGTCCCAGTAAATGCACATATCACTAAAGTCGAGAGCTTCTCTGTCCATGCAGATGCTGATGAATTAATTGAGTGGCTTGGAAAAGCTGCGAAGCCTGGAAAAATCTTTGTTATTCACGGCGAACAAGGCGCCCAGGAGGCGATGGCCAACCGCATTGTTGATCAACTCAACTGGAGTGCGGTTGTACCAAAGCCATCACAGGTTATTGCGATTTAATTAATTTAGAGCGTGAAACGTGGGTACTCATCTGTAACGAGAAGAATTGCATACCCATAGAGTCGGTTCCAGAAAGCAATTGTTCCTAGGATGTAATCCAAAGCCCAGCGTGGATAAGTGCCTGTTGACCAGGTATTAATCCATGCAATAAATGTTACGAACATCGCTCCAGCTGCGTATATCAATCCGACGATTACAAGCGGAATTGCAAAGATCACTTTGAAAATCTGCAGGATACGACCGAGCTTCTTTCCACCATCTACATCAGGAAGAAGGATTGCAATCTTTGGGTTGCGCTCGATTGATGGGTAATCATCAGTCAAGAGAAGGACATATGCAGTCACGCGGGTTTGCAGCTCAAGCAGGGCGTGGTTGAAATTAAGCACATAGCTTGGGTACTTACCGGTGAATACAATTGCAAGGAGGGTAGGAAGAAGTAAGAATCCGCTGGTCCAGCCCCAATTGCTCATCTCTGTAAAGGCAGAGATAAAGATGACAGGCGGAACAACGAGGA
>JBEGSV010000027.1:0-6768 GCA_041179685.1 Actinomycetota bacterium | reverse complement strand
TGAAATAATTTTCTTCGGTGAAAGTGAGATATGCCGAAGTGGCTCTTCGATATATCTATGTGTGAGATCTGCAAAGAGAAGAGTTGCAAGTATTGCAACTGCACGTTCAGCAATGGAGAGTCCGCGCCCCAGATAGACCATTGGAATCACGAGTAGCGGCCAATGCCAGAGGTAAAGAGGATAGGAGATTTCACCCAGCCATTGAGTCACGCGTAAGTTGCTGAAGAAATTGAGGACTCGTGGCCACGAAGAAATTGAGGCGATGGCAATTGCTGTACCTAAGACTGGTGCAATAGCAGCCGTTCCGGGGAAAGGTGTCTTCTCTGTATAGAAGAGAGTTGAATAGATAATCAACCCCAAGGCAATCCATGGGTACGCGACTGAGAGTTTGTACTTCTTAGGTATCGCTAGAAGAAGCGCACCTACTCCGAGCTCCCATGCTCTTGTGGGCAGTGAGTAAAAAGCCCAGATTGGAGAAGCCGATGTGAGATAGAGACTGAAGAGAAATGAAAGCGCTGTGATGGCCGCGATTACCTGAAAGAGTCGGCGACGGCCACCAACTTTATAAGCGATCAGGACTATCACTGGCCAGAAGAGATAGAACTGTTCCTCCACTGCCAATGACCAAAAGTGAACTACAACTGGCGGAATCGCATTGAGATTCTGATAATCCATCTGCCAGAAGGCGAAGAGGAAGTTAGATACATAGACAGCTGCAGCAAAGATATGGCGGCCAAGATCTTCGCGCATAGTGCCAGGGTAGAAATACCAAGCAGATAGCGCTGTCACCATCAGAATAAAGAATGAAGTAGGGAGCAATCTCTTGATGCGGCGAAGATAGAAAGCTTTGAAATTGAGACCACCGCGTTCTTCGATCTCTCGAAGCAGTAAACCTGTAATCAGGTATCCAGAGATCACATAGAAGATATCAACTCCGATATAGCCACCACCCACGAGATGCGCATGGAAGAGAAGTACCAGGATGGCAGCAAGAGCGCGTAGCGCTTGGATCTGTGGAATTCTCATTTAACAGACCATTATCGAACGAAGGGTAATTTCCGGGAACTTCTCTACGATCTTTGCGCGACCACCTAAGGCTTCGATCTCTAAGAGAACTACAACCTCTGCGATATTCGCTCCTAGCTCTTGCATGATCTCAATTGCGGCGATGAGAGTTCCGCCAGTAGCTAGAACATCATCAACAATGAGAACGCGGTCTCCTTCTGATGCTGCATCGACATGCGCCTCTAATACATCGCTGCCATATTCGAGACCGTAGGTCTTTGAGATTGTGCGATGGGGGAGTTTTCCCGCTTTACGTAGTGGGATAAATCCTTTATGTGATTTGAGTGCCATTGCTGAGGCGAGAATGAAGCCACGGGCCTCGATTCCTGCGATATGAGTGTACGAATCGGAATTGCCGACAAGTGCCTCAGCGGTTACTCGCAAGGCGGCAGCATCTGCAAGGAGTGGCGTTATATCTTTGAAGAGGATCCCCGGAATTGGAAAGTCAGGGATCTCTCTTATAAGCGAGAGCGCACTCGTGAGTTGCATACTGCGCTCCATATCTGTGTCCGAAAGGGGACTTGAACCCCTAATCCCTTGCGAGAACTAGCACCTCAAGCTAGCGCGTCTGCCAATTCCGCCACCCGGACGAGTGTCCCCGTCACGCAGCAAAGCCTATGCGATGGGGTTGAATTACGAGCGCAAGGATAGCAATGCGACGCCCCACACGCAAAATGTGGGCTACAGAGTGAAATAGGGAGAGAATGGCGCCATGAGCAATGAATACGAAAGCCTTATGGATGAGACAGTCTCGATCTGTCAGGACCTCATCCGCATCCCATCTGTAAATTATGGAGAAGGAAAGGGAGATGAACGAGCTGTTGCTGAGTACATCGTTTCCTCCCTCGCGGAAGTCGGGATTAGTTCAAAGATCTACGAATCTGCGCCAAACCGTTGTAACGTCATTGCCAATATTGAAGGCGCAGATACATCACGACCAGGTTTAGTTGTTCATGGCCATATCGATGTTGTTCCAGCAAATGCTGAAGATTGGAGCGTCGATCCTTTTGGAGCCGTGATTAAGGATGGAATGATCTGGGGTCGCGGCGCAGTTGATATGAAGAACGTTGATGCGATGTTGCTTGCGATTGTTCGTCGTTGGGCACGTACCGGATACAAGCCGCCTCGAAATATCGTGCTTGCATTCTTTGCCGATGAAGAAGCAGGTAGCAGTTACGGCTCTCGCTATATGACAGCACATCACCCAGAGGTATTTGCTGGATGCACAGAGGCAATCTCAGAGGTTGGCGGATTTAGCGTCACCGTCGGAGATGGAAAACGGCTCTACTTCGTTGAGGCGGCGCAGAAGGGTATTCATTGGATGAAACTCACTGCCGATGGTCGTGCAGGTCACGGCTCGATGATGAATGATGAGAACGCGCTGACTGCCTTATCAGAGGCTGTCGCTAAGATCGGAAAGTTTGAATGGCCACAGCGATATACCAAGACGGTCAAGCTTCTCTTTAAGAAAATTGCCGAAGCAACAGGTAAGCCATATGACGAGAACGATCTGCGCCCACTTCTCAAAGAGATTGGGCCAACTGCTCGAATGATCGGAGCGACTCTCCAAAACACAGCGAACCCAACTATTCTTGAAGCTGGCTACAAGGCAAATGTGATTCCAGGTAGCGCCAGCGCAACAATCGATGGGAGATTCTTACCTGGCTATGAGGAAGAACTCAATGCAACGATTCGTCAGATCGTTGGACCTGATATTCGCATCGAAACTTTGACCCATGACATTGCTTTAGAAGTTGAATTCGGTGGACCGCTCGTTGAGGCGATGTGTGCAGCAATTGTCCGAGAAGATCCAGAGGGAGTCCCTGTTCCTTACACAATGAGTGGAGGCACCGACAATAAGGCGCTCTCAGAGCTAGGAATCATTGGATACGGATTTAGCCCTCTCCAACTGCCGGCTGATCTTGATTTCATGGCGCTCTTTCATGGCGTCGACGAACGAGTACCGATTGATGGTCTCAAGTTCGGAGTCAAGGTGTTGAACGACTTCTTAGAAAACTGCTGAGACCTCATCGAGGACGGAACGGATTGTTTGCGGAAGCACAATCTCTTCCGACTTCAAGATGCCTCTTAACTGTGCGCCAGTGCGAGCACCCACGATAGATGAGGTAACCAAGGGGTTGTCACGCACCCAAGCGATCGCAACTTCAAGTGGTGCGAAGCCAAGACCTTCAGCTGCAACAGATACGGCCTCGACAATACGGGCGCTAGATTCGTTGAGATATGGCTCAACATGTTTCACAAAGTGGGGCGCTGCAGCGCGAGAATCACTCGGGATTCCAGTTCGGTATTTACCGGTAAGAACTCCACGTGCAATCGGCGCCCAAGCGAGGAAGCCGACATTGAGTTTATCGGCGCAGGGAAGGATTTCTTCTTCTACGTGTCGATTGAGGAGGGAGAACTCATTATTGAGAGTAACGATAGGGGCCTTCATTCCATGAAGTTCTTGGAGCGTAATTGCACGAGAACTCTGCCAGCCAGAGAAATTTGAAAGGCCCACGTATCTCGCCTTGCCTGATGTGTAGGCGTAATCAAGAGCTGAGAGCGTATCTTCAAGTGGGTTATTTGGATCCCAGCCATGGATCTGCCATAGGTCTACATGGTCGGTGCCTAGACGCGCGAGAGATCTATCTAAATCATTGATCAGCGCTTGCCGAGAGTTGTTGACCACTCTCTCACCGTTAATGAGCTGAACTCCCGCCTTTGTTGCAATGACGATCTCATCTCGAGAAAAGAGGGTTCCAATCATTCCGCCAATGACCCGCTCAGAATCACCATCACCATAGATTGGTGAGGTATCTAGAAAGTTACCGCCCGCCTCAATATAAGCGCGACATTGATCTGCCGCCTCATGATTGTCGGTATCGCGGCCCCAAGTCATGGTTCCTAAACCGATTCGGGAGAGGGTTAATCCACTCCTGCCGGCGCGACGCATCTCCATGTGCGCGACCTTAGCAAGACTGGGTCGAGATATCTCGCTAACCTAGGTGCCGAGCGTGTTGATACGCCGGAAGCATCTGAGTGGGAAGCATGGAGGGTTGATGAGCACAATTATTTTCTTGCGTCATGGCCACTCTGCTGCAAATGCAACTGGGACCTTGACCGGACAGCTTCCAGGGATAGGTCTCTCTGCTCGTGGAAAGAAAGATGCGCTACAACTTGTTGAACGGATTGGACGAGATCGAATACAGCGATTGCATATAAGTCCCATCGAAAGATGTCAGCTGACAATCGATCCATGGTTGCGTTCTAAGTCATCTCGATCGCTCGAGCAGATGCAGATTCTCGATGGTCTCTCAGAGATTGATTTCGGTTCATGGAGTGGAAGAAAACTCTCTTCGCTGCGCAGGCTGCCCCTCTGGCGAGATGTACAAGAGCGCCCTTCACGCGTCACCTTTCCGGGTGGGGAATCATTTAAGAAGGTGCAACGCCGCGCTGTTGATAGCGTCGAATCAATCCGCGCTATTCGAGGAGATAAGACCCATCTCGTTGTCTCTCATTCAGATACGATCAAGTTAATTGTCTCGCACTACCTTGGGCAGAATCTCGATAATTTTCAGAGATTAGAGATTGCGCCAGCTTCTTTCACAGTATTACGAGGCGACAGCAAGAAACTCTCTCTCATTACACTCAACAACAGTAGCTCTCTAACTGAGATTCTTGGATAGAGATGCTTCGCGTATTTAGAGATCTCACCCGATTTACAGTAGGGACAGTTGGCTTACCGGGGGAGAGAACATTCTTCCTTCAGATAAAGGCAGAGCATCTGACGATTTCCGCCTCGCTAGAGAAGTCACAGGTTGCTGCGCTCAGCGAGCGTCTTGATTACATGTTGAAAGAGATCCGTCTTGTTCATCCGTTGGCGCCGCGCCCACAGTTGGTTCGCGATTCACTTCCACTTGAAACCCCAGTACTGGATGAATTTCGAATTGGGTCGATCGCAATTTTTTATGATGAAGAGAGCGAACTGATTCAGGTTGATTTGAGAGAGCTGAACCTCGGAGATGATGAAGTTGATGAAGATTCACCACTTCTCGAGGATATACAGATGATTCGATTATTCATTACTCCTGCTCAGGCAAAGACTTTTCACGACAGGGCTTCATTGGTGATCGCTGCAGGTCGACAACCATGTCCATTCTGTGGTTTCCCGATTGATCCCCAGGGGCACCTCTGCTCTCGCGCAAATGGTTATCGCCGATGAACGATTTGCTCACGCTTGGCGAAATCTCTGTTGAAGGACGACTAGTAGATGCAAGTAATGCGACTCTCTTTATCACCCTTACCTATCAAGACCGCTCAACCAAAGGGATCTATAAGCCCGTTGCAGGCGAACGTCCGCTCTGGGACTTTCCTGATGGCAATTTAGCGCAAAGAGAGCGGGCGGCATTCATCATCGACCAGGCTCTTGGCTACCGACATGTACCGCTCACTATTTTGCGCGATGGACCATTCGGATTTGGCATGGTTCAACAATGGATCGATATCGATGAGTCGATCGATCTAGAAGAGTATTTCCGACGTGACGATACACAACTGCGTGAAGTAGCTCTCTTTGATGCGATTATCAATAATACTGATCGCAAGATCGGCCACTTAATACCTGAATCAACTGGCCATCTTTATATCTGTGATCACGGTGTTACCTTCCATTCCGACGACAAATTACGAACCGTGCTTTGGCAATGGGCCGGGGCTCAATTCAACGAGAAAGAATTAGAGGATCTTCGTCGCATCGCCAACTTTCTATCATCTGAAGAAGCTTCCGAGTTGAAGACGCTCATCACATCTGTCGAGTATGCAGCTTTGATCCAGAGAGTTGATTCCCTTATCTCTATAGGAGCCTTTCCTGAGCCCAACCCTGAGTGGCCTCATATCCCATGGCCACCCTTCTAAGAGATATTCTTCCGTTATGAATTCTTGGGCCGAAGTAGCCATACCTCCATTAGATGGGCGCTTCCATATTCCGCCGCTGTCGCTCTGGGATACCGCCCGAGGTGGTAAATACTCACTGGCCAAGAAAGATGTCTATCGCCTCTACGTCTGTGGCATCACACCATACGATGCAACTCATCTCGGTCATGCAGCCACATACTTAACTTTTGATCTGATCAATAGATATCTCAGGGTCTCCGGCTCGAAGGTGAAGTTTGTTCAGAACATCACCGATATCGATGACCCATTGCTAGAGCGGGCTAACCGGGATGGACAGGATTGGCGAGAATTAGCTCAATCTCAAATCGATCTCTTCCGTGGAGATATGGTCAACCTTCATATCATTCCACCGGATCATTACATAGGTGTCGTGGAAGCGATGGAGCTCGTCGAAGATTCCATTGCACAACTTTCGGCGGCTTCAACAACGTACAAGGTCGATGATGATCTCTATTTCTCAGTCCGATCTGATGAAGCCTTTGGATCTCGCTCCCACTTAACAGAAGAAGAGATGCTTCACATTTTCGCTGAACGCGGCGGCGATCCGCTCCGCGCCGGTAAGAAAGATCCACTCGATGCCCTTCTCTGGCTTCATAAGCGACCAGGAGAGCCGTCATGGCCCAGCAGTAATGGAGAGGGTCGCCCGGGTTGGCATATTGAATGTTGTGCGATTGCACTTCATTACCTTTCACCAGATTCTCAATCGGAGACATCGATTGATATTCAAGGTGGCGGAAGCGATTTGATCTT
>JBEGSV010000026.1:0-3090 GCA_041179685.1 Actinomycetota bacterium | reverse complement strand
TGGAAGCCAACTCCACAGTGGAAGACAATCATGAATCTTCCGGCAACTGTCGAGATGGCAACTCCCAATATCTACGCTGACTCAATCGAGTGGATGTGCCGCAATCTCAACAATCGCGATTCTGTAATTGTTTCGTTGCACCCACATAACGATCGCGGAACTGGTGTTGCCGCGGCAGAACTTGGCTACCTTGCAGGTGCAGATCGCATTGAGGGAACTTTGTTTGGCAATGGTGAACGCACTGGAAACGTCTGCTTAGTAACGCTTGGCATGAACCTGGTCGCACATGGCGTGGATCCACATATTGATTTCAGTGATATCGATGAGATTCGCCGTACCGTTGAATATGCAAACCAGTTAAAGGTTCCTGAGCGCCATCCATACGGAGGAGACCTCGTCTTTACCGCATTCTCTGGCTCGCACCAGGATGCAATCAAGAAGGGATTTGATCACCTCGAGCGCGATGCAAAGGCTGCTGGCGTTCCTACAGATCAGCACACTTGGGCCGTTCCTTATCTACCAATTGACCCTAAAGATATCGGACGCTCATACGAAGCCGTTATCCGCGTCAATTCACAATCCGGTAAAGGTGGTGTCGCCTATCTTCTCAAGACTGAACATCACCTTGATCTTCCACGTCGTCAGCAGATTGAGTTCTCCAAGATAGTTCAAGCAAAGACCGACAATGAAGGCGGCGAAGTAACCGCTGATCAGCTGTGGCACATCTTTGAAGATGAGTACCTACCAACCGAGTCTGCTCCTTGGGGGCGCTTCCGACTTAAGGGTCTTTCACAGACTTCTGAGATGAATAAAGATGTACAGCTCACTGTTCAGATTACTGATCGCGGTGAAGCGGTAGAACTCTCTGGCCATGGCAACGGACCAATCGCTGCCTTCTGCAACATCCTCACCAACTATGGTGTAGATGTTCGCGTTCTCGATTTCCATGAGCACGCGCTCTCATCAGGTGGCGATGCATCAGCAGCGGCATATCTTGAGTGCGCTATCGGTGGAGATGTCTATTGGGGAGTCGGAATCGACCCAAATACGACAACTGCTTCACTGAAGGCGGTCGTGTCTGCAATCAACCGCGCTATTCGCTAACTACCCTTAGCGCCGTGAGCACAAAGGCGGGGCTATATCGTGATGAAGCGATAGTGCTGCGTACCCAGAAACTCGGTGAGGCAGATCGCATCATTACGATGCTGACCAAAGAGCATGGACGTATTCGCGGAGTCGCAAAAGGCGTTCGTCGCACGATGTCTAAGTTCGGTGCTCGCCTCGAGCCAGGTAGCCATATCGATATTCAAATGCACACCGGCCGAACCTTCGACACGATTACTCAGGTTGAAGCGCTAATGAATTACGGTGAAGAGATATCCAGCGACTATCAGCGCTGGACGATTGCACATGCAATTCTTGAAACGGCAGAGCGTTTCTCTCCACACGAACATGAACCTGCCCCTCAAGAGTTTGCACTTGTTGTCGGCGGTATGCGCGCACTGGCGGAAAATCGATACGACCCATCGCTGATTCTCGATGCATTCTTACTTCGATCACTATCTATCGGGGGATATGCACCATCACTCTCGCAATGTTCACGTTGCGAGAAACCAGGCCCTCACCGTTACTTCTCGCTCGTAGGTGGTGGATCGGTCTGTAATGACTGTCGTCCATCGGCATCAGCCACGCCAGCACCAGAGACTTTGCAATTAATGGATGCGCTCCTCAACTCGGATTGGGAGACTGCGACCGCAAGTGAAGGAAAGAGCCGTCGAGAAGCTAGTGGATTGATTGCCGCTTACTTACAATGGCACCTTGAACGCGGACTGCGAAGTCTGCCGATGGTGGAGCGTGCATGAGTAAGAAGAAGATTGAGATCCCCAACCACATCGCAGTTGTCATGGATGGCAATGGTCGTTGGGCAAAGCAACGTGGTCTGCCACGAACAGCGGGCCATGAAGCCGGCGAGAAGGTTCTCTTCGAGCTCGTTGAAGCAGCGATGAAATTTGGCGTTAAAGAGATGAGTGCTTATGCATTCTCGACCGAGAATTGGAAGCGCTCTCCTGAAGAAGTGAAGTTCTTAATGGGTTATAGCCGCGAATCACTTCGTAATCGACGCGATCGCCTCCACGAACTTGGAGTAAAGGTGCAATGGGTTGGTCGCCCGCAGCGCCTATGGAAATCAGTGATTGAAGAGCTGCAAGAGGCAGAAGAGCTCACCGCGAAGAATAAGAAGTTCACCTTGAATATGTGTGTTAACTACGGTGGACGTGCCGAGATTATTGATGCGGCTGCAGAGCTTGCACGAGATGTGAAGCGCGGCAAAGTGAAGGCTGATTCGATTACCGAGAAGACCTTCGAGAAGTACCTTTATTCACCAAAGATGAGTGATGTTGATTTGTTCCTCCGATCATCTGGCGAACAGCGCACTAGCAATTTCTTGCCATGGCAGGCAACCTATGCTGAATTTGTTTTCATGGATGTGCTCTGGCCGGATATGACACCAGCTCAGCTCTGGAAAGCTATAGAGGAATATTCTGAGCGCGACAGGCGGTTTGGGAAGGCTTAACATTATGGTGCTCACCTCGAGGAGACCACAATGCGCAAATTTCAACTGCCCTTAATCACAGCACTCCTAGCGATCTTTTCTCTGGCACTTCCTGCTACCGCGCAAGCACATCAACCTGTTGTTCTCCTAAATACCGATACAACGCCAGCAAAAGGTCCACTCCTTCTCGATGGCACAATCTCCTTTGCGGTGCGAGCCTCCTTTGCTAAATCTGGTGAAACCAGAGGATTTCGCGCCCAGCTCAAAGCTGGCCAATCTCTAGCAGTTCAATATTTAATCCTTGATAGGTCACCAGAAAATAAATTGAAGACTTCGCAATTGCCGATACTTACAATTACATCCCCAATGGGGTCGAAGCAGATTATCAAGCTCAATGAACGCACCAAATTCTTTGAACCATATAGTCAGACCAAGTACCTGTACTTAGGGCGCTTCACTAAAGCAGCAGAGGCAGGAATCTATAGTTTTACCCTCTCCGCAAAATCTAAATCTGCGGTAACAATTGCAGTGGGAGATAG
>JBEGSV010000025.1:0-3017 GCA_041179685.1 Actinomycetota bacterium | reverse complement strand
GATACCGTTGTTGTCATTGGTCGCACAACATTGTCGCGCTCTATCAATCGCATCATTGCCACAGCGCGAAAGTCAATCGTGATCGATCCACGGATTATGACTGTCGATACTGATCGCGTTGCAGATCAGAAGTTTGCCGGGATTCCTAAAGTTGAGGTTCCTCTTGCCGATAATGAATATGCGCAGCGTTGGAAGAAGTATTCCGATCGCACCTCAAAGAAGATAAATGATATGTCACAGTGGTCAGAGGCGCTTGTAGCCCGCGAGATTGGACGGGCGCTGCCGGATAGCCAGACGCTGTTTATCTCATCTTCACGTCCCATCAGAGATATTGAAGGATTTGCCGCTGCCCGCAGTGGTGTCGAAACCTTTGCCAATCGCGGTTTGGCGGGCATCGATGGCAATATCTCAACCGCACTCGGAATTGCTTCTGCTCGCAAAGAGACAGTCGCAGTACTCGGTGATTTAAGTTTCTTGCACGATCTCACCGGTTTGATTCATGACGAAAAAATCAACCTAAAGATTGTCGTGATCAACAACAATGGTGGAGGTATTTTCTCAACCCTGTCGCATCGCGGAGTTGGTGGATTTGAAGCAATCTTTGGAACGCCACACAACCTAGATTTAGCAAAGATTGCGGCGGCTTTTGGTCTTGCAACATCTGTTGTCGGCAATCAATCTGAATTATTGGCAGAGCTAGTCAAACCGGTTCAAGGTTTATCGCTCGTTGTCGTCAATGTGCCAGACCGTGAGAGCAACGCCGATAACTTAAAAGCTATCTACGATTCAGTAAGTTCGATTTAAAGCGCAGATTTCATCGCGCTGAACTTGGCGTTACTTTCCGCTAGCTCAACAACCGGATCTGATCCCGCAACAATTCCACATCCAGCAAAGATGCGAATCTCGTTTCCATTGACTTGCCCAGAGCGAAGTGCGATTCCAAGTTCACCATCGCCGCGCGCATCTATCCAGCCAACAGGGCCTGCATATCGCCCACGGTTCATTCCTTCAATTTCATCAATCACATCAAAGGCGAAATTGCGAGGAGTACCGCAAACAGCAGCAGATGGATGGAGAGATTTAAGAAGTGCAAATGCGTCGACATGGTGAGCTGATTCAAGAAGTGCGCCCGTTACATCGGTAGCTAGGTGCATCACATTAGCTAGGTGAAGCACAAAGGGTGCATCCGGCACATTTGTAGAAGAGCAGAAAGGTTCGAGCGCTTCCGCGACAGAGCGGACTGCGTACTCATGTTCTTCCAAATCTTTCGATGAACGTGCAAGTGAGCCGGCTAGCGCCAAGTCGCGAGCATCATCACCAGTCTTAGGAATTGTTCCGGCAAGAACACGTGATGTCACCATTCCGCGAGAGAGGCGGAGTAAAAGTTCTGGAGTTGCACCGATTAAGCCATCTACAGAGAAGACCCAAGTAGCTGGGTAATTTGCCGATAATTTATTAAGGATGGGGCGAACATCAATCGCAGATTCTGTCGTGGCAATTAAATCTCGAGCCAGTACGACCTTATCGATCTCGGACTTATCGATCTTCGCTATCGCTTGCGCTACTCGAGACTGCCATTGCTGCTCGGTGAGAGTTCCTTGCTGCCATTCAAAATTCTGTTGCAGGTAATCAGGTGCGGAGTCAGGGAGCAATGGTTGTGGGCCTTCGCCAATCCAAGTAATCCAAGAGTTCTCACCCTTTTTTCCAACAATGACACGGGGGATAACTGCAACAGATTCTTCATTGCGGTCAAAGCTAAAAGAGGTAAATAGAACTGGACCGGTACCTGAACCATGTACAGCATTTGAAACGGTAAATGTTTCAAGTTGTTGGTGCCACCAGGCGCGCACTTGATCAAAGCGATCTTTTCCTGAGACTTTGATCGAGGCATATTCACCCCAACCAACAAGGCCATCTGCACCACGGACCCAAGAGTATTGAGTACCAGTTGGAAGCAATTGCAGTAGCGGAAGGTGTGAACCAATGCGATTGGTTGTTACCGGGACAAGAGCGGGCATCAGCTAGATGTTACTTATTGATAGCTGTTGCAATTTTGCGCCAGATAAGCGGAAGTGAAGTTCCGACAATTGCAATCTTAAGAATTTCTCCGAGAATAAATGGAGTTAAACCTGCAGAGAGCGTCGCAGACCATGAAAGGTCAAGAGAGTTTTTCAACCAGATCAGACCGAAGCCAAAGATAGTAATCTCACCAAGAATGAGCGCAGGAAATGAAGTTGCAAATTTCTGATCCGCCTTGCGATCTGCAAGGTAACCAAGGAGCAATGATGCAGCGAGCATTCCAAAGAGATAGCCACCGGTTGCGCTCATCACGCGATCGAGGCCGTGATTGGCTGATGTTGCAGACGGAGCAAAGATGGGTGCGCCGGCGATTCCGGCGAGGATGTAGGTAGCAAAAGTTGTTACCGCAAGGCGAGCGCCATATGTGGTTCCCACCAAGAGTGCGGCGAGAGTCTGACCTGTAACAGGGACAGGTGAGCCAGGGACAGGTACAGATATCTGAGCCATTGCAGAGATAAAGGCGACGCCACCTACGATAAAGAGAGCATGGGTAAGAGCGGTGCTCCGTGGTGCGACCGCTGCGCGGAGAGTTGCAGTTGATGACATCTCTTGCTCCTTTTTAAGTTGTGGCCAAGCCTACCTTTGCGCCAGACTACCCACATGTCACGAGGAGAGAAATCAAAGGCGCAGAACCAGGGGAGCAGAGCTGATCTGAGCAAGAACCCCGGGGAAGTAGCCGCCATGTTCGATGGAGTCGCCAAGCGATATGACCTCGTCAATGATTTATTGAGCCTCGGCCAGACCAAGCGTTGGCGCAAGGCAGTGACAAAGCTGATCGACCCGAAGCCCGGAATGCAGATTCTCGATATGGCAGCCGGTCCAGGGGCGAGCTCAGAGCCGCTCTTTAAGCGTGGCGCGGAGGTCATCTCAGCGGATTTCTCCCATGGAATGCTCGATGCCGGCCGAAAGCAGCGCCCATACCTCAATTTCCAATGGGC
>JBEGSV010000024.1:0-4322 GCA_041179685.1 Actinomycetota bacterium | reverse complement strand
TTGAAGACAGCAAATCGATGGCGATGTAGACTTCCTCCAGGTCAACGTTGACGTAAGGGCTATTTTTCAAGGCCCAATCACTTTATAAATTTGGAGTTTCACAATGCGTTTTGGTGTTCTTACAGGTGGCGGAGATTGTCCAGGCCTCAACGGAGTTATCCGCGGCGTAGTAACCAAGGGAATCAAGGAGTACGGCTACGAATTCGTTGGATTCCGTGATGGTTGGAAGGGTCCACTTGAGGGCCTCACAATGCCTTTGGATCTTGCAACTGTTAAGCCAATCCTCACCAAGGGTGGAACTATCCTCGGTTCATCTCGTACCAACCCATTTAAAATCGATGGCGGTGTAGAGAAGATTAAGGCCAACCTTGAAGCTCATGGCGTTGATGCTCTGATTGCAATCGGTGGCGAAGACACTCTCGGAGTCGCAACAAAGCTCCATGCTCTTGGCGTTAAGGTAATTGGCGTTCCAAAGACGATTGATAACGATCTCAACAACACAGATTTCACATTTGGCTTCGATACTTCAGTCAACATTGCAATGGAGGCGATTGACCGTCTTCACACAACTGCTGAGTCTCACCACCGCCCATTGATCGTTGAGGTAATGGGTCGCCACGCAGGTTGGATTGCACTTCACTCAGGCATCGCAGGAGATGCAGCCTGCATCTTGGTTCCAGAGGTTAAGTTCTCTGTAGATAAGGTCTGCGAATACGTGAAGTCACGTTTTGAAACCGGCACTGCGCCCATCATCGTTATTGCAGAGGGTGCGATCCCACAAGATGGCGACATGATCGTTAAGGATCAAGAGCTCGATGCATTCGGCCACGTAAAGCTTTCAGGAATCGGCGACTGGCTCGCTAAAGAGATCGAAGCTAAGACAGGTTACGAGACTCGTTGCACAGTGCTTGGCCACATCCAGCGCGGCGGTACTCCAACAGCGTTCGACCGCGTCTTGTCATCACGATTTGGCCTCGAAGCGATTACAGCAGCTCACCAGGGCGACTGGGGAACGATGATGGCCCTTCACGGCACAGATATCGTCCACGTCCCATTGGCATCTGCAACCGATGTCTTGAAGACGGTCCCAATCTCTCGTTACGAGGAAGTCTTCTCCTTCTTCGGCTAACAATTTCGTTGATTTCAGATGGCAAGCCATTGAAATTACCCTGCATCGCATCCCTACGAGACTTTAGGCTAACGACATGACATCACTTGATTCACTCTTTGACGATAGTTGCGTTGCTGCGCAGCAACCCAACTGGCCAGGTGGAGCAAGTGGCGAACCGTTAGCCAAGGCTGTGGCAGAGCTTAAATCTCTGCCACCGCTTGTCTTCGCAGGTGAATGCGACGAGCTCAAAGCTCGTATTGCAGATGCAGCGGCAGGTAAGGCATTTTGGCTTCAAGGTGGAGATTGTGCTGAAACTTTTGGATCGGCAACTGCTGATTCAATTCGCAATCGCATCAAGACAATTTTGCAGATGGCGGCAGTGCTTCAGTATCAATCTTCATTGCCTGTCATCAAGGTGGGGCGCATGGCTGGTCAATTCGCTAAGCCACGTTCTAACGATACTGAGACTCGCAATGGAGTCACGCTTCCTGCTTACCGTGGAGATGCGGTTAACGGGCTCGACTTCACTGAAGAGTCTCGCACCCCAGATCCTCAGCGCCTAGTAAAGGTCTACAACACATCGGCAGCGACCCTTAACTTGGTTCGCGCATTTACACAGGGTGGCTTTGCCGATCTTCGCCGAGTTCATGAATGGAACAAGGGATTTATTAAGGATTCTACATTTGGCGAAAAGTACGAGCAGGTTGCTAATGAAATCGGGCGCGCACTTTCATTTATGGAATCAGCTGGTGTAGATCCCAATGAATTTAAGGCGGTTGATTTCTATGCCAGCCATGAAGCGTTGATTATTGAATACGAGAAGGCTCTCACACGTATCGATTCACGTACTGAACTTCCTTATGATGTTTCAGGACACTTCATCTGGATTGGTGAGCGCACACGCCAGATGGATGGCGCACATGTTGATTTCGCATCAAAGGTTCGCAATCCAATCGGCGTCAAGCTTGGTCCAAAGACAACGGTCGAGGATGCACTTGCCCTTATTGAGAAGCTGGATCCAAACCGTGAGCCTGGTCGCCTTACATTTATCACTCGCATGGGTGCATCAAAGATCCGTGAGATCTTGCCTGCTCTCGTCGAAGGCGTAACCAAGAGCGGCGCTCAGGTGCTCTGGGTCTGCGATCCAATGCATGGAAATACCTTTGAAACATCAAATGGTTACAAGACTCGCCAATTTGAGGGCGTTCTTGATGAAGTTCGTGGATTCTTTGAGGTCCATAAGAAGCTCGGTACACATCCTGGTGGAATCCATATCGAACTCACAGGTGATGATGTCACTGAATGTCTCGGCGGAGGAGAGCAGATCTCTGAGAAGGATCTCGAATCTCGTTACGAGACCGCATGTGACCCACGACTAAACCACTCACAATCTCTAGAGCTCGCATTCCTCGTAGCCGAAATGCTCCGCGACCGCTAAATCGCAATGTCCGAGCTTCTCTCTACGACGATATCGTCGCCGATTGGAAAGCTCTACCTGCTTTCTCGTGGCGAGACTGTACTGGGGCTCAACCTTTCCGGCTTTCAAGATCTCCTCTCTTCGCTTTCTCATCGCGAATTAGAAGAGAAGATCAGCAAGGGAAAGCAAGCCCCAGGTATCACCGAGAAGATCCTCGATTACTTTGATGGTGACCTCAGAGCGATTAATTCAATCAATGTGAAACAGCCAGGTGGAGATTTCTCTCAGGCGGCATGGGCAGCAATGCGTAAGATCAAAGTTGGTTCAATGGAGTCTTATGCAGATCTTGCTCATCGCGCGGGAAGTCCCGCGGCAGTGCGCGCTGCGGGAAGCGCTTGTGCCAAGAATAAGATTGCGATCATCATTCCCTGTCATCGCATCATCAAATCAGGCGGCGCTATCGGCGCTTATGGCTGGGGAGTCAATAAGAAGATATGGTTACTTGAGCACGAAGGCGCGCTCGACTAGCCGAGAACTTCAAGCATAATAACAATAGCTTCATCGCATTGAGCGCTATCGAAATCTAGATGGGTCACAAGACGCGCATAACTCTTTCCGAGTGCGCTAATCCATAGACCTTTCTCCTTGCAACGCGCTGCAAAGTCAGCGGCCGTCATTCCTGCATGAGATAAATCTAAGCCGACAATATTTGTCTCTACATGATCTGGGTTGATGAGCGTTGCATCATGGGCTGCAAGTGCAAGCGCCATCTTCTTCGCCAAGGCATGGTCGTCAGCCAAGCGATTGATATTGTGATCGAGAGCGTAATGACCTGCTGCAGCTAAAAGGCCAACCTGGCGCATGCCTGCGCCATATCGCTTGCGCCAGATACGAGCCTGCGCAATAGCGGCCTTGCTTCCTAAAGAGATAGAACCGACTGGTGCGCCAAGTCCTTTAGAGAGGCAGACGCTGATGGTGTCAAAGTGCTGACCGAACTCTGAGAATGGAGTACCTGAAGCAACATGGGCATTCCAGATACGAGCGCCATCGAGATGCATTGAAATTCCTCGGGCACGAGCTTCTTTACTTAGGCGAGCTATCTCTGAGATTGGTTGCACAGTTCCGCCACCAAAATTATGGGTATTTTCAACTGCAATCGCTGTTGTAGAGACGAGATATGGTCCGGCATTTTCATGCGCAAGGGCAAGTGGAGTATCGGCGTTGAGAAGGCCGCGTTCTGAGTGCCATGTGCGAGTTGTTATACCGCTAAAGACTGCTCCTGCGCCGAGCTCTGCACGAACGATATGCGCACGCTCTTCAGTAAGTAGTTCTTCACCAGGGTTAACGAGTGTGCGGATGAGAAGTTGATTTGCCAGCGAACCGGTGGGGGAGAAGAGGCCTGCCTCCATGCCAAAGAGTTCTGCGACTCGTTCTTCAAGAGAGTTGACCGTTGGATCATCGCTATAGACATCATCGCCAACGAGAGCTGATGCGATTGCCTCTCGCATTCCCTGTGATGGACGAGTGACAGTGTCAGAGCGAAGATCAATTGCCATGGCTAACCTCTATATCTCTCGGTTTTACAATTGCGAACATTGCTGCGAGAACCAGGATGCCCCCGAAGAGGGCTTGCAATCTAATTGTCTCTCCGCCGAAAAGAACAGCAAAGAGAGCCGCGAAGACGACCTCCATAGTGAGAATCACAGCGACTTTCGTTGATGAGATGTGCGCTTGCGACCAAGTCTGAACCATAAATGCGATAGCGGTTGCAAATATCGCAGTGAAGAAGACAAC
>JBEGSV010000023.1:0-42338 GCA_041179685.1 Actinomycetota bacterium | reverse complement strand
ATCTCGCGTGCATATTCTGGAGAGAACTCTTCGCCGGTAAGGAAGATCTTCGCCGCTCTTTGATATCCAACCAATGCTGGAAAGAGCATTGAGGATCCAGCTTCTGGGACCAATCCGAGCGAGGTAAATGGCATCGAGAACTTCGCAGTGTCAGATGAGATGACAATGTCACAGTGGAGCAACATCGTTGTTCCTACTCCGACGGCATGGCCTTTGACGGCAGCAATGAGCGGTTTGGTGAAATTAAGGAGCGAACCAAGAAAGAGCGCGACCGTTGAATCCTCAGATGTAGGTGGGCTGCTCATAAAATCCATGATGTCGTTGCCGGCGGTGAAGTGATCGCCTTCAGAAGAGAGCACTACTGCTCGGATTCCAAAGTCTCCATTGGCATCATTGAGCAATCGGGCTAGCTCGGCATACATCTCTTTTGTCAGTGCATTCATCTTCTCAGGGCGGTTAAATCGAATTACCAGCACCTGATTCGAGAGTTCTGAGGTGATTTGAGTCATTGGGCGAGTGTAAGAGGTGAAGTTCTCCTTGGGAAGGAGGATGATAGGAACATAGCGAAAGGTCCTATCGATGGCACGAGATATCACCATTACAACACGAGAGCTGACCCCTTTCGAGCAGCTCGTTCTCGGCCTCCTCTGCGAAGGTAAATCCAATGCCGCAATTGCAAGGGAGACCAACCACACCGAGAAAGTTGTGGAGAACACCATTTCTCGATCAGCAAAAGCCTTCAATATCACCTCTGATGGAGATACAAATATTCGCGTGCTCCTCGCTCTCGCCTATCGCACACATTTCGGTGATGCGGCATTTGATCGCCTAGGTGTTCCTTGCGCCCATTTCGAAGTCAATGGCGAAGGTCAAGCTATCTGCAATCGAGATATGCATTAACTCACATCTACGTAGGTGCTAGCACTCGTACTTTCTCTCCACATCTGACCTCTTGAGGTCTTTAATGTAAGTAGCGCTCAGGGACATGAGATGCGATTTACAATTGAAAATGGAGAGAAAAAATGAAACGTAAGACTTTCGACAAGATCGTAACTTCAATCGGTGGAGCTTTAACTGTATTTCTTCTTGTAGCCGCGGCTCTACTTAATTGGGGCGCAACATTTGCCAACGACTCCGTAAAGAGCCAACTTGATAATCAGAACATTTCATTCCCTGCAGAGGAAGCGATGCCTGAGGCAACTCGTGCGCAGCTTGCAAAGTGGGCGGAGAAGAAGGTAACAACAGGTGAGATGGCTCGTGACTACTCAGACCTCTACATCTGGGAACATATGAAGGCTTCATCTATTGGAGCTATCGGTAAAGAAGCTACATATTCAGAGGTTTCAGGGATGTATATGGGCCTTGTTCGTGGCGGTTCAACTGATACCGCGCAGATTGCAAAACTTGGCGAACTGCGCCAGACACTCTTTATGGGTAACACATTGCGCGGAATGCTCCTAGAGGCTTATGCCTTTGGAACTTTGGGTCTCATTGCAGGCTATGGCGCTATCGCAGCTCTCATCGGAGGCGTAATTATGTTCCTCCTTACCGTGGCGGGCGTAGTCCATATCCGTCGAACACCTGAGGATGCAACTATCTAATCCTCATCTCTCAAACTCTCCGTTGAGGGATTGAGGGAATAAAGAAACCCCCGCAGCTGATGGCTGCGGGGGTTTTCTCTATCTAAGTGAATCTATAACAATGTTTAGCGATCTAGCTTTCCTGAGATGAAGTCCTCAGTCTTGTTATGAGCCTGCTCATCTGTGTACTGAACTGGTGGAGTCTTCATGAAGTATGAAGATGGTGAGAGAAGCGCTCCACCAATCTTGCGATCAAGACCAATCTTTGCACAGCGAAGTGCATCGATAATCACACCAGCTGAGTTAGGTGAATCCCATACCTCGAGCTTGTATTCAAGGTTCAATGGAACGTCACCGAATGCACGACCTTCGAGGCGAACATATGCCCACTTACGGTCATCGAGCCATGGAATGTAATCTGATGGACCGATGTGAACGTTCTTTGCGCCCATATCGTGATCTAGCTGTGATGTAACGGAGTTTGTCTTAGAGATCTTCTTTGACTCTAGGCGATCGCGCTCGAGCATGTTCTTGAAGTCCATATTTCCACCAACATTGAGCTGGTAGGTGCGGTCAAGGTGAACGCCACGGTCCTGGAACAACTTAGCCATAATGCGGTGTGTGATTGTTGCGCCAACCTGTGACTTGATGTCATCGCCAACAATTGGAAGACCTGCATCTTCGAACTTCTTTGCCCATACTGGGTCTGAAGCGATAAAGACTGGAAGTGCGTTAACAAATGCACATCCTGCTGCAATTGCACACTCTGCATAGAACTTTGCCGCTTCTTCTGAACCGACTGGGAGGTAGCAGATGAGAACATCAACTTGCTCAGCCTTGAGGGCTGCAACAACATCTACCTCAGCAGCAGTTGATTCTGTGATTGTCTCCTTGTAGTACTTACCGAGACCATCAAGAGTCTTACCGCGCTGAACTTCAACGCCGGTCTTTGCAACATCTGCAAACTTAATTGTGTTGTTCTCTGATGCCCAAATTGCATCAGCAAGGTCAAGTCCAACCTTCTTTGAATCCACATCAAATGCGGCAACGAACTTAACGTTGCTGATGTGGTATCCGCCTACAACTGCGTGCATGAGGCCAGGAATCTCCTGATCGATTGCTGCATCCTTGTAGTAAGTAACACCCTGAACGAGTGAGTTTGCGCAGTTACCTACGCCGACGATGGCAACGCGAATGTCGCCAGCTCCTGTTGTGATCTTCACTTAGATTTCCTCTCGGTCGTAATCATTTCCTGCAGCCACGCGATTTCGCGGTCTGCAGAGTCAAGCGAATGGCGGCGCCACTCTTGAAGGTACTTATCGATTCCAATTGGAGACTTCTCTACTTCATCGCGAAGGATTTCGGCCTTCTCCTGAAGTCGACGTAGTCGCCCCTCAAGTATCCGAACCCGGCTCTTTGTTGGCGTTGGGCTGAAGAAGGCGAAACGAATTTCAAATCCTTCATCTTCCCAAGCGTCAGCGCTGACGGTCTCGGTGAGCGCCTCGAAACGTGCCATTCCCTCTTTGGTGATGGCGTAGACAATTCTTGGACGCTTGCTCCCCCGCTCGACTTCTTCCTCCTGGATAGATCCAGCAAGGAGCATTCGGCGAAGTTGCGGATAGAGAACAGAGAATGAGATCGCCTTGAACGGGCCGAAGATGGTCACCATTCGCTTGCGGAGCTCATAGCCATGAAGCGGTCCCTGCGCGAGAAGGCCAAGGAGGGCAAACTCCAAGGATTCCACGCGTGAACGCATTCTCGACTCTCTTCTCTAAGGTATAGCGGAAAATATATCGATTCGATATATCTGGACGATAGTTAACCTGATATAGAGCGAAAGCGCAAAGACGACACGCCTCGACGCTCCCTGTGGCGCAGGCCACTCGCGCCTACCCTTAAACCGCCTTCCCCACTTGTTGCCGGTGCTAGCGAGACTCCTCTCTGGCACCCCTTTTGGAAAGGTTTCACATGTCCCTTACCTGGAAGCTCCATGGAGATGGAAAGTCGATCGCCGCAGGCGATGTCGTCTCTACAGATGAGCGCCTTACCTGGCCTCGCACAATCGGCGTAGGTCTTCAACATATTGCCGCCATGTTTGGTGCAACATTCCTCGTTCCGATTATCACCGGATTCCCACCTACAACAACCCTCTTCTTCTCAGGAATCGGCACCATCCTCTTCCTCCTCATTACAAAGAATCGTGTTCCAAGTTACCTTGGATCATCTTTTGCCTTCCTCGGACCAATAGGTGCAGCGATGGCAGATAAATCAGCAGGTATGGCCGGCGCGCTTGGTGGAATTGTCTTTACCGGTGTTGTTCTTGCTCTCGTTGGCCTCGTAGTCAAGGCTGCAGGTATCAATTGGATCAACGCAATCCTGCCGCCAGTTGTTACTGGAACAATCGTTATCGTAATTGGTTTCAACCTCGCAGGTGCCGCAAAGGGTAACTTTGTTCAAGATCCTCTCCTTGGAATTATCACGCTCTCATCCATTGCACTCATTAGCGCAATCTCAAAGGGCTTCCTTGGGCGAATCAGCATCTTTGCTGGAATTGTCATCGGCTATGTAGTTGCTTTGATTCAAGGCAATGTGAAGACCGAAGAAATCGAATCTGCAGCTTGGTTCGCAGTTCCAACATTTACAGCGCCATCTTTCAAGTTCAACATCATGATTCTCTTCTTGCCGGTTGTGCTCGTGCTTATCGCTGAGAACGTCGGCCATGTCAAGGCAGTTGCTGCAATGACAGGTAAGGATCTTGATGATCAGATGGGCAGCGCTCTCTTCGCGGATGGCGTAGCTACGACACTGGCTGGAGCTGGTGGCGGTTCTGGAACAACCACATACGCTGAGAACATCGGTGTAATGGCAGCAACACGTGTCTATTCAACTGCGGCATATTGGATTGCTGGTGCTGGCGCGATACTTCTTGGCCTCTCACCTAAGTTCGGTGCGGTCCTCAGCGCAACACCTGTAGGAGCTCTTGGTGGCGTTGCAGTTGCTCTCTTTGGAATGATCGGAATTCTTGGTGCGCGTATTTGGATTGAATCAAAGGTTGATTTCTCTGATTCAAATAACCTCATCATCGCAGCAACAGCAATCATCATTGGAATTGCTGATATTTCATGGACTAAGGGTCAGTACACATTTAACGGAATCATCAATGCAACTCTCGTTGCGGTGGTTGGCTACCAGATCCTTAACGTGGCATCAAAGCTCCGCAAGTAATTCAGTAAAAAGCACAGTGAACGCTAGGCTCTGCGAGTGATTCCAACACGTTATCCGGAGTACCTCGTCGCGGCGATGATTATCATCCTCGCTCCAGGGCCTAGCGTTCTCTTTGTTATAGCCAGGGCTATCGCATGGGGGCGTGCAACCGCGGTTCTCACCGTCCTTGGAAATGTTTCAGGATCTTTTGTTCTCTCCTCTTTAGTAGCGCTCGGTATCGGACCAATCCTGCAAAGGTATGAGGTTGCATATGTCGCGGTTCAATGGGGCGGCGGACTCTACTTAATTCATCTCGGCATCGATGCGATCCGAAAGAGAGCGGTTCATGCATCAGATATGGCCAACCAAGGCCCAGTGGGCCCGACTCCCCTCTCTTCTATCCGCGACGGATTCTGGGTCGGAGTTCTCAACCCAAAGGCGATTGTTTTCTTTGCCGCAGTCCTTCCTCAATTTGTTGATATTGATGGTGGCGATGTGACCAAGCAACTCCTCTTTCTCGGCCTCACCTTCTGCGTTCTTGCCTTCTTTTCGGATGGAGCGTGGGGATTGCTCGCCGGATATGCGCGAACATGGTTGGCTTCGAGCAATCAGAGACTTGAGAAGTTACGTGCTTTCGGCGGCACAATCATGATCGTCCTCGGTATAGCTGTGTTGTACTCCGCAATTGTCGGTGGCTAGCGAGAGAATCAGCGCATGAAGAAACCATCGACTCCGGCCCGCGAATTCATTGCTCCATCCGATCTCACCTTTGGATTCTCAACCTGTAAGCGTTGTATCTGGATTAAGTATTGGTTCTCGTTCGAGCTCAAGAAAGATTTCCCACTCGTAAAGAGCCTCTCAACATTCCAAGAAGAGCACTTTCGCCGTGCCCCGATGCCTGCACTTGACCCTTCACTTCCTGCAGGAACAGTGAAGCAATGGGGTCAGTGGGTGAAGTCAAAGAACATTGTTATCAACGGCCTCGAAAGCCAATGGAAGCTACGCGGTATCTATGACCTCTTGGGTCATTACGATGATGGCTCAGTAGGAATCATCGATTGCAAAGTCTCGGATTCCGAACGCGATAGCGGTGACTTCTACGCCCCGCAATTAGAGGCATATGCCTACACCCTTGAGAATCCCTTAAGCGGCAAGGCCTTTCCAGTGAAGACGATGGGGCTTTTGATCTGGAAGCTCGCAGGCGTTGCAGAGACTCGACCAAATGAGTTTGTCTCTAATGAAATGGGCTTTGGCGTAAATCAAGTCTATCTTCCAGTCGAACGAGATCCTGCTCGATTAGCAGCGCTCCTTGAGGAGTTCATTACCGTCATTGATGGGGATGAACCGGCAGCTGGTGAGAATTGCCATGCCTGCAATTTCCTTGATGGTCGCCTCAAGCTTGAAGGCTAGTTCTTCTCATCCTCTTCAGCGCTTGGCTTTGCGCCTTTAACGGCATAGGTATCGACATACTCTTGACCTGACATCTGCTGGATGCGCTTCATGATTGCATCGGCACATTCACGTAAGAAGAGAGCATCACGTGAATCGCCCTCAAAGTACATTGGCTCGCCAAATGTCATCCCTACGCGTTTTACCTTAGGCACAACAGTTCCGGTAGGTTGAATTTTGTCGGTATTAAACATTGCAACGGGAATAACTGGAGCACCTGATTCGATTGCAAGGCGTGCGATACCAGTGCGCGCCTTGTAGAGGCGACCATCTGGTGATCGTGTTCCTTCAGGATAGATACCGAGACATTTTCCATCTGCCAAAACCTGCAAACCAGTAATCAAAGCTGCCTCGCTGCGGCGACCACCAGAGCGATCGACCGGCACCTGTCCTAGCGCGATGAAGGTGAGTTTCTTGATAAAGCCCTTTGGGCCGGGGCTGGTGAAGTACTCACTCTTGGCTAGAAATGTCACCTTTCGTGGAACCACCAAAGGCATGAAAATCGAATCGCTAAATGAGAGGTGGTTTGAAGCGATGATAACCGGACCGGTGGCCGGAACATTGCGAAGACCTTTTACCTTGGGGCGGAAGAGGAGCATCAAGAATGGAGTCAAGAAGGCTCGCAAGGTGCCGTATGGCAGGTTGTTCATGGCCACAATCTATTACAAGGTTCCTGCTCAGGCGAATATATGCGTAATTTTCTGACCTTTCTCGGTACTTATGTGAAAGTATTCCAGTATGACGCCCCGTGAGTCTGGCCCTAATAATTCAAAGAGCGGCTCTGACGATGAGCAAGAGCTGATCAATGCCGAATTTGATGCAATGGTCTCAGGGCTTAATCTAGATCAATCCTCACCGCGTACCTATCTCGATGAATTAGAAGAGATTGAAAAGAGCGAATCCGCAGAGATTTATATTCCACCTAGAGTCAAGCGCGGTCTCCATGGAACGATTCTTCATCTGATCGAATCCGTAAAACGCTGGTGGAATCGTCCCCACTCAAGTGGAGACGATGGCGCAATCGTATGAGTACTTTTCGTTGGGCAATAATTGGCACAGGTGGAATAGCTCGTGCATTTACCGAAGATCTCAAGCGCCTTGAAGACCATGAAGTAGTAGCTGTTGGTTCTCGCAACATCGAGACCGCAGAAGATTTCGCTGCACAATTTCCAGGAGTTACCCCATATGGAAGTTATGAAGAACTTATCGAGGTAGATGCCGATGCGGTGTACGTGGCTACTCCCCACCCCATGCACTATGAAAATACACTCCTTGCGATGCAAGCTGGCAAACCAGTGCTCTGCGAAAAGGCATTTACCCTCAATGCTCAGCAAGCACGTTCGCTTGTTTCATATTCTCGAGATAACAAAATTCCTTTGATGGAGGCGATGTGGAGCCGCTTCTTGCCGCACCTTCAGAAAATTAGTTCGATAATCTCCGAAGGTGAATTGGGTGAAATCACTAGCATCGCTGCAGATCACGGACAATACATTCCCTTTGAACGCGCACCGCGTCTCTGGGAGCCCGCACTCGGTGGCGGCGCGCTATTGGATCTCGGAATTTATCCACTTACTCTGGCGCATCTCGTCCTCGGTATGCCCTCTTCAATACATGCAGAGGCAACGTTGACTGAACAAGGTGTGGATCTCAATACTTCGATGCTTCTTCGTTACTCCACCGGAGCACACGCTCTTCTTTCATGCACCATGGCATCACGTGGAAGTGTCAGCGCCATGATTGCTGGAGATCGTGCGCGCATCGAAATTGATGGATCTTTCTATGCACCCACATCATTTCGGGTGATCACTCGAGATGGCGTAACCACCGAATACCCAAATCTCTACCAAGGTATTGGGCTTCGCGAAGAGGCGGCTGAATTTGCACGGGTAATCCGGAGCGGAGAAATTGAGTCACCGCTTATGACTCATCAAGGTTCAATTGAACTGATGGAAATCATGGATTCGATCCGCCATCAGATTGGCGTGAAGTACCCGCAAGAATAGATTGCTTCGAATTAGGCGCGAGCTAAATCTGCAACGCCTACAAGACCTGCTTCATTACCGAGTGTTGCCGCGATGATCTCTGGGTATGGGTGCTTTCCAGCAAATGGCATGTAGCGCTCCATCGCGATACGAGTCGGTGCTAAGAGAATCTCCCCTGCATCAACAACACCCCCTCCGATAACAACGCATTCAGGATCGAGAATGACTGATAGAGATGCAATTCCTGCACCCAACCATTGTGCAGTGGTATTGAAGGCCGAGATTGCTACTTGATCTCCATCTCGGGCAGCATCGGTAATCGCTCGCCCAGTGAGTCCCTCCAGAGTTCCATCCCCACGTGAGAGAAGGTTGCGAGCTAAATCTGGACTTGCCGCAATCGCTTCACGTGCATGTCTTAATAGTGCGTTACCTGATGCGTATTGCTCAAAACATCCTCGAGCTCCGCACCCGCAGAGATGGCCTTCTGGAAGAACGCGAAGGTGTCCGATCTCTGCAGCAACTCCGAATGCGCCACGAAGCAATTTTCCATTAACGATAATTCCACCACCGACACCAGTGCCGACAGTTACCATCAACATATTCTCTTTACCTTGACCTGCGCCGAATGTTCTTTCGCCCCATGCCGCAGCATTGGCATCATTTTCGAGAACAACAGGAAGATTAATAAGCGCAGTAAGTTCTGCATCAAGCTGGACGCCGTTCCAACCTGCGATATTTGGCGTTGCCAGCATTGTCTTACGATCTGATGAAACAAATCCCGCAGCAGAAAGTCCTACCGCTGTTACTGGAAATTCTGCCGCAAGTTCGAGAGCGACATCGGCGATGGTTTGCGTGAGAGCGCTTCCACCTTCACGAGGAGTATCTCTACGAGAAGTTTTGAGGACCTTGCCATCTTCTGTGACAACTCCGCCAAGAACTTTCGTTCCACCGACATCAATCCCGATTGTGTACGACATTATTCGAACTGAGCCTGCAGCTCTTTAAGCGCCTGATCGATTGTCGTCTTCTCAGTCTTTGCGATCATCATTCGTGGAACTGGCAATGAGAGCTCGACTCCGAGTTCGTAGGTAACGAGCGTTGTATCCTCATCAATCGCCTTGAGGGTGTACTTGCCATCCATTGTGGTCATCAGATCTGCATCATCTAGGGAGAATGAAATCTCAGCAGGAGCTTTGCTCCAGTCATAGGAGAGCGTTGCACGGTCCTTCATGACACCGGCGTCGATAGAGACATCGGCCTTAGTTGCACGGCCTTCAGGGTCGCTCTCTGTGACCTCCACCTTCTTAATAGAGGTGAGCCATTCTGGATAACTGGCTATTGCCGATAACTTGGCCGCCACCTCTGCGAGTGGGGCTTCAACTTCAATTGAGGATGTGCTGGATTCTGACATGACACGAAGGCTATCAACCCTTTCCTTTTTATACCTCCTCCCGCTAGCGTTAGCGCCATGAATGAAATCACTATCCCAGCCCTCGTCCCTGCGGCAACTGAAGGCAACCTCACCAACCTCATCGCTGAGCGCGCCTGGTTCGAGCCAGAGCGCATCACCATGTCTCGCCCACTGGGTGATGGCTGGCAACAGTTGACCGCTCGCGAAGTTGAAAGTGATATCCGTGCAGCAGCCAAGGGCCTGATAGCAGCTGGCGTTCAAGCTGGGGATCGAGTCGCAATCATGGCTCGCACTCGATACGAGTGGACCATTCTTGATTTCGCATCATGGTTTGCTGGAGCGATTGTTGTTCCAATCTACGAAACTTCATCACCAGAGCAGGTTGATTGGATTCTCAATGACTCTGGCGCAGTTGCACTCATCGTCGAAACACCTGCTCTTCGCGAGCTAGTGACCCCGGTTCTTCCATCTCATACACGCCATATCTGGACTATGACTGAAGATGTACTCGATGTACTACGTAACGCAGGTGCTCACATCTCTGATGGAGAAATTGATAACCGTCGTAAGACTCTCTCTCCTGACTCACTTGCAACCTTGATTTACACATCAGGAACAACAGGAAAGCCAAAGGGCGTTCAACTCACTCATGGAAACTTCCTCGCCGAGTGCGGAAATGTTGTACAGGGCGCAGCAGATCTCTTCCTCAAGCCTGGTGGATCAACGCTGCTCTTCCTTCCAGTTGCTCACGTCTTCGGTCGTATGGTGCAGATCGGTGCAATCTCGGCCGGACTTCATCTAGCGCATTGCGCAGATGTTCAGGCTCGCCTACTTCCGGATCTCGCATCATTTAAGCCGACATTCGTACTTGCTGTTCCTCGAATCTTTGAGAAGGTCTATAACGGTGCAGAGGCTAAGGCTGAAGCTGCAGGTAAGGGCAAGATTTTCCGTAAGGGCGCTGAGATTGCAATCGCTTACTCAGAGAATATTGATGCAAAGAAGTTCAAGCCAGCACTTGCTTTGAAGCATAAGCTCTTCGATGTTCTTCTCTACTCAAAGATTCGCCACACACTCGGCGGACGCGTTGAAGCTGCAATCTCAGGTGGCGCGCCACTTGGAGCCCGCCTCGGCCACTTCTACCGCGGAGCCGGAATCACAATCCTTGAAGGTTATGGATTAACGGAGACAACAGCAGGCGCAACGCTCAATCTCAGCACCGCCCTTCGCGTCGGTTCAGTCGGTAAGCCAATCCCTGGAACATCTGTCAAGATTGCAGAAGATGGTGAAGTTCTTATTGGTGGACCAATTGTGATGCGCGGTTACTGGCAGAACGATGCCGCTAACCAAGAGGTATTTGACGGCCACTGGTTTAAATCAGGAGATTTAGGTCGCCTCGATGATCAAGGCTTCCTTTACATCACAGGTCGAAAGAAAGAGCTCATCGTGACCGCAGGTGGAAAGAACGTTGCACCTGCCGTTCTCGAAGATCGTCTTCGTGCGCATCCACTCGTAAGCCAGTGCATGGTTGTTGGAGATAACCAGCCATTTATTGCAGCGTTGATCACAATTGATCCTGACATGATTAAGGGGTGGATCGCAGCAAACAATAAGACCGGTGCAACTGTTGCAACTTTGGTCAATGACCCTGATCTCCATGCAGTTATCCAGACCGCCGTCGATGAAGCCAATAAGGCTGTTTCAAAGGCAGAATCGATTCGCAAATTTGCAATCCTTGCAGAGGACTTCTCGATCGCAGGTGGTCAGCTCACTGCAAAACTCTCTGTGAAGCGCCATGTCGTAGCACAGCAGTACGCAGAGACAATCACTGCGCTCTATACAAAGGAGTAGCTCCTCTTAGGGCTTCCGCTATTGCTCTTAGATAGGGAGCCCTAAGAGAATCTCCACCTTATGGATTTGCTTCACGGTGGACGGAGATGAAGCTCGCACCCCTGCGCGCCCTCTATGTTGGCGGCGAGAGCCACCCAGTGCTGCCGCAGATTAAAGAAATCCGTCGCGCTCCAACGCTACGAGCCGCACTCGCCATTGTTCGCACCGAAAAGTTCGACCTCATCATCGTTCATCGCAATTTGGAGGATGGCGATGGAATCGTCCTCGCGCCGACCATTCGCAGGGTCCATCCATATTCAATTTCTATTCTGGTGACAGAACCACGTGGATGGGCAACGACTGAAGCAGCGCACCAACTTGGCTACACCGAGATATTTGAGAGCGGAATCAGCGAGAGCGAGTTCTCCTCGCGTATTGAAGAACTATTAGCGCAGCGATTGGCCCATCAAACATCAACTACAAAGCACGCCTCCCGAACCCATCTCTTATCGCTACGAGAGCGTGAGATATTGATGGATCTAGCAACGGGTGCGACCACCGAGGAGATTGCATTGAAGCGACATAATTCAATTGCAACGATTAAAAGTCACATCACCTCGATCTACCGAAAATTAGGCGTGAGGAATCGAGTCGAAGCGGTATCGCAGATCAAAGATTAATCAAAGAGGGCGTTGAAGCGAGCAGACCAGTGCCGCCACTCCCACTCATCAATAATCCACTGGCGCCCGCGTCTACCCATCTCCTTTGCTGCAATGGGATCTGCAAGAAGTGCCTTGATTGCGTCAGCGACTGCAATCGGGGCGAGACCATCAACCGAATATCCTGTCTCGCCTTCCAGAACTGCATCGGGAGCTCCCCCAGAAAGTCCACCGACAACTGGTAGTTCGCATGCGCTTGCTTCGAGATAAACAATTCCAAGCCCCTCAACTTCAAGCCCTGCCAGTCGTGAACGACTTGGCATCGCAAAGACTTCGCCGACGGAGATAAATCTCGGCAACTCTGAATATTGAACTCGACCCACAAAAGAGATATTTCCAAGTACGCCCAATTGAATAGCGCGCTTATGTATATATTCAAGGTGCGGACCTACTCCAACAAAGAGAAGGTGTGCATCTGGAAACTCATCCAATATATGAGGGAGCGCTTCCACCAGAGTGTCTTGTCCCTTTCGGTGAACCAGGCGGCCAACGCTGACAATTACTCTCTTGCCATCAAGTTCGAGTTCTCGTTTGAGTTCAATCGCAGTTGCATCAGGTGCAAAATGGTCGGTGTCGATTCCTGGAGCTATGCGCACCATTGCGCTGGCTGCTTTCTGATTGAGAGGACGTGCGATCGCTCTCTTAGTGAATTCACCGAGGTAGGTAAGTACATCTACCCCGTTTCCAATCCGTTTCATCGCCCAGGTAAATGGCCAGAGCTTTGCCCACCAGACTTCATGGCCATGTGTGAGTGCAACAATTCGTTTAACGCCAGCTCGCCGCAATGAGTGTGCAAGAAGCCCTAGAGGTGCCGCTGCACCGAAGAAAACTCTCTCAATCCCCCGCTCTTGAACAAGTGCGCGCACTGAACGCCCTACCCGCCATGATGGAAGTAAGACCTTGCTCTTATCGCGAATAACCTCTACCCCATACTTCGCCATCCACTCTTGATCATAGGCATGGGTGTCGCCTTGAGACGAGGTATAGACAATAAGAGAGCCAAAGGGCGCACGCTCGATAAGCCCGATAATGAATGTCTCGATTCCACCAGCTCGTGGACCAAAATCATTGGTAATGCAGAGAATCTTTCTCGTTTCTGAGGCCATAAATTCAGACGCTAGAAGCGGCGGACCGCAACCAATCTCTTCGATCCTAAAGATGATGCAGATGCAATCTTTACTCGTGATCCAGAACGTGGAGCATGGACCATCTTTCCGCCACCGATATAGATTCCTACATGCGATACCGGACGACCAAAGAAGACAAGATCTCCCGGCTTCTTCTGATTAAATGGAATCGACTTACCCATCCGTGATTGCGCCGCAGATGAGTGCGGGAGGTTGACGCCAGCTGCTTGATAGGCGCGCATCGTCAACCCTGAACAATCCCAATATGTCATTCCATCAGCGCCGAAAACATATCGATCGCCAATCTGCTTTGTTGCAAATTTAATCGCGAGACCAGCGCGACCTGAGATTCCGCTGAGAGCTTTCGCCTGTGCGAGCGAACTCTTCTGATCAGCATCTTCTTGCTCTTGCGCCAGGCGCGCTAGACGTTCGCGATCCTCTTTCTTTAGCTTTGCAAGGATTGCTTCTGCCTTCTTCAACTTATCTTGAGCAACCGCGCTCTGCTGGGCAAGCTTCTTCTGCAATACCTTTACTTGAGCAAGGCGATCAGAGACTGTGAGCGAAGTTGCATTGAGTTTCTGTGTCGCGGATTGGTGCTTCTTTAATTGAATGGACTTCTGGCGAGTGATGGATTCGAGAGAGCCAGCCGAGCTGAGATAGAGAGTTGGGTCGCTTGAGAAGAGGAGTTCAAGGCTCTGGCTAAGCGAGCCAGATTTGTATTGATTGACCGCAATCACTCCGAGGTTTCGTGAAATCGAATCGACGTTCTTCCCCTGAATAGCCGCTTGCGCCTGGATTCCCGAAAGGCTGCGCTGAAGTGCGGCGAGCTTTACCTTGGCTTCCTGCGCACCTTCGGCGGCGGCGGTCGCCTGATCGCGAAGATCATTGACCTGATTCTGGATTTGAGCCAGGGTCGGCGCCGCCTGCGCCTGAGGCGGTATCAGCCAGGCAAGGCTGCAGGCCAGAAGAACGGCCAGGGCGCGGTTTCGCATTTGGCAAGGCTAACCAAGTAAAAGCGTCAATCTCAACTCAAAGCCGGTAGTTGAGCCTGAAAATATGGTGTGAATCTCCCTTTATGCGGGGATATTCTTCTCGAAATGACTGTTATCGCATCTCTCGTCGTTGGCTCTAATGGAGCGGCATCTCTCCATGGAAGCTCGCGGGCTCTCTCAACCCCTGCGGATCGAGAGCGCTTCCTCGCGCGTCATCAAGGAGCTTCGGCTTTCATCATCGGCAAGAGGAGCGCCGCTATCGAAAGCTATGCCAAGAGTCAGGTCCCAATATTTATCTTCACTCGCCTACTCGAGAAGATAGAGCTACCTCACCCATTGATGCAGCAGATCACCGTCGATAGGGATTTAGGAGAAATCACTCGTCGAATCGATGAGCGAATACCTGGCGATATCGTTGTTGAAGCAGGACCTTCGCTCTTACTCGCTCTCATTGGCGCGGGCGTCATCGAGATTTTGGAACTTTCAATCTCACCAATCGAAGGAGATGGCGATTTTCTATCGATAGAGGATCTGCTCGCACCTTTCTCGATTGAGAGCGAGGTAACTATTGATGGAACGCGTTTACTGCAATGCAGATATAACGGCCACGCCACCAACAGCTAAAACGATTCCGAGATATTGCACTTTGTGCAGACGTTCATGGAGAAAGATGTAGGCAAGAATCGCGGTTGCTATTGGATAGAGCGAGCCTAAAACCATCGCAATTGAAACTAGACCCTTTGTAGTTGCAACTCCTAGTAATAGATTTGCCGAGAAATCGGCGATACCAATTGCCGCCAAGAGTGGAATATCTTTCTTGCTTGCTCCCCCAAGGTTGCCGATCTTGATAAAGAAGGCGAGACTGACAAAGAAAGTTGTTGCTCGCATCGTTGTCATAGTAAGTAGCGAACTATCTTGCGAACCAATCGCCATAAATGTCAGAGCGGATCCAAAACCAAGAGCAGCACCGAGTGCGAGAAGAACCGGGCGCATCGGAAGCCCCTGTGTCATCTCCGGTCCACTTGCTAAGAAGCCACCGATGATTGCAGCGATGACTCCCATCATCACTGGAGTTGCAAGTTCATCTCCCTTAATAAAGAGAGCGAAGAAGAGTGGGATTAATACGCTGAGAGAACTAATTGGTGAGACGACACCCATGCGCCCACTAGATAACCCGGCATAGAGACAGAGCAACCCTGCATATCCAGATAATCCGGCGAGAGCGCCGTTGATCAAGTAACCGCTCGAATCGAGGCTCGGTGCAAACCATCCACCAGAGATAAGAATGAGCGCGATACCAAAGAGCAATCCAAAGGCTTGATTAATTCCAAGGACCACCATGGTGGGAAGTCGTTTACTGAGATTGCCGGCGTGATAATCCGCGCTGCCCCAGAGCAGGCTAGATAGGAGGGCTAAGAGCGTTGCCATTGGCGCACACTACCCAATACGAGCCTTGCCTCCCAGCATTATGACTCTTTCAACTTTAGAATCAACCAGTGAATTCCCGTATTTCCTTCTCCTTCGAATCGATGATCAACGCCATCCGCGAATTCACGCCTCGCGCCGAGATTGAGCTTGAAGAAGTTCCTGCTCCACAAAAATTAGCGCAATACTCTTTTGCTTTTACAGCAGATGTCAGCAATGGGCTTGTCGGTGATCAAGAAGATGAACTCGCCTCAGGTCGCTTTGTGATTTTGCATGAACCAGGTGGGCAAGATACCTGGGAAGGCGAATATCGCTGCGTTACCTTTATGCGTGCAACCGTTGATTCAGAGATGCAGGCCGATCCCTTATTACCTGAAGTTGGATGGAATTGGCTCCTTGATTCACTGCAAGAAGCGGATGCACTCTATAGCGCACCTTCCGGAACAGTAACGCGCGTATCAAGCGCCTCTTTTGGAAAACTCTCTTCCCGACATGATGAATCAGAGATTGAAATTCGCGCATCATGGTCGCCCATACTCACTCAACCTGAAGAGTTAATTCCTCACATTCAGGCATGGTGTAACTTCATCAGCGAAGTCGCAGGCTTGCAACCAATCGCTGACGGCGTCGCTCCAATCAACTCTGCTCGTCGTCGTGGCTGAGCTTCTTACCGCGCCTTATCTAGGCCTCCCCGAACTTGTTTCGACACCCGAGCAATTTGAAGCGATGCTCTCGCAGCTCGAAGGTGGTGAAGGTCCCTATGCTGTCGATGCAGAACGTGCATCTGGATATCGATACAGCGCACGTGCCTATCTCATTCAGATAAAGCGCACCGGCGGTGGCTTACACCTGATAGATCCAATTCCATTTGGTGTTGGAAGCGAATACTTTGCGCGACTGAATAAACTCTGGCAAGGTGAAGAGATAATCCTCCATGCCAGTACGCAAGATCTTCCATGTCTACGCGAATTAGGTTTACATCCATCTCGCCTCTTCGATACCGAACTCGCCGGTCGTTTAGCAGGTTTGCCACGAGTTGGATTGGGTGCACTCGTTGAATCTCTTCTCGATATTGGTTTAGCGAAAGAGCACTCTGCTCAGGATTGGTCGGTTCGACCATTGCCAGAGGATTGGCTCAATTACGCAGCTCTCGATGTGGAACTCCTTGTTGAGCTACGTAATGAGATTGAAAAGCTATTGATCGAGAAGAAGAAATTGAAGTGGGCGGAAGAAGAATTTGCTGCGATTCTCTTGGCGCCGCCATCGCCTAAACGTGTTGATCCATGGCGAAGAACTTCTGGAATGCATAAAATCAGAAAGCGGAGCCAGTTGGCGATTGTGAAATCGCTCTGGGAGGCGCGCGATGACCTTGCCGCCCATCTAGATATCTCTCCCGGTCGCATACTCTCGGATCTCGCCATCTCAACAATCGCCCTTGCCGGTGGGTCCGCTCCCCTCGCTACCAAGAAAGATCTAGAGAAGGTGCTCCGGCCAATCGGATTACGGGCTCGTTGGTTTGAAAACACGCCACGGTGGCTGAAGGCGATCGATGCAGCTTTGGCACTGCCAGAAGAGCAATGTCCTGAAAATCGAAGCAAGAGCGATGCGCTCCCTCCGATCAAAATCTGGCGAGAGCGCTTTCCAGAGAAGTTCACTCCTCTCTCTCACGCTCGATTCCAGATGTCGCTGGCGGCGGAAGAACGTGAGTTGCCGGTGGAGAACCTCCTTACCCCAGAGCTCCTGCGCCAGATCTGTTGGCTCCTCCCAGAGCCAAGTGAGGTCCCTCGACTCCTGAGCGAGATGGGCGCAAGGCCGTGGCAGATTGAGATAGCGGCGCCGATCCTGATCGATGCCCTTGCCCAAGATGAGCCGCTTGAGATTGCAGAGCCGGAAGAGGCTCCACCAGTCGAACCCGCCCCATAAAAAAGCTCCGCTAGCTCGTAGCCTTTTGGGCTACCGACGAGTAACCTAAAAGCCTTAACACTGGTAGCAATAGGAGCCCTTGATGTCGCGCAGAGTCGTACTCGTTGATGCAGTCCGTACCCCATTTGGAAAGTCAGGCGGAGCTTTTGTAAATACTCGCGCCGACGATCTACTCATTAGAGCGATGCGCGGACTTATTGAGCGCAACCCTCAATTGCCTCTCGATCAGATTGATGATGTCGCAATTGCCGCTGCAACGCAGACCGGTGATCAGGGAATGAACATTGGTCGCAGCGCATCTCTCCTTGCTGGCCTACCCAACACTGTTCCAGGTTATTCAGTAGATCGTTGGTGTGCAGGTGCACTTACTGCAACAACAACAGTTGCCGGCCAGATTGCAATGGGTGCAATCGATTTAGCTCTTGCCGGTGGCGTCGAACATATGGGCAATCACCCAATGGGTGAGCTCATGGATCCAAATCCACGTTACCTCGCAGAGAAGATTGTTGATCCGGATGCGATGTCGATGGGTGCTACAGCTGAGCGACTTCATGATCGCTATCCATCAATTACCAAAGAGCGTGCAGATCTCTATGCATATAACTCACAGATGAAGACTGCTAAAGCTTATGAGCAAGGTTTAATTCAACGCGATCTGATTCCTACCGCTGCTCGATCCGAAGAGCTTGGCTGGACAATCGTCTCTGCCGATGAAGGTCCACGTCCGACAACAACTCTTGAGGGTCTTGCTGGCCTTAAGACTCCATTTCGTCCAAGTGGCCGCGTGACTGCGGGAAATGCCTCTGGTATCAACGATGGTGCGACTATCGCACTCCTTGCAAGTGAAGATAAGGCGAAAGAACTTGGCCTTCCGATTAAGGCAACTATGGTGACATTTGCATTCGCCGGCGTTGAGCCAGAGGTGATGGGTTACGGACCTGTGCCATCAACAATCAAGGCCCTTGCTAAGGCAGGGCTCAAAATTGAAGATATCGGCGCATTTGAAATTAATGAGGCCTTCGCCGTGCAGGTAATCGCATTCCTTGAGCACTTTGGAATCGCAGATGATGATCCTCGCGTCAATCCTTATGGTGGTGCAATTGCAGTTGGCCACCCACTTGCATCATCAGGTGTACGTCTCATGATCAATCTTGCTCGCACATTTGAAGCCCATCCAGAGATTCGTTATGGAATCACAACTATGTGTATCGGTCTTGGCATGGGCGGAACAGTTATCTGGGAGAACCCACACTTCAACGGAGGAAATAAGTAAATGGCAACAGCTCTCGTACTACCTGAAGGCGCTCCTGAAGAAGTTATCACCGTTGCAAAGGTTCGCGACGTTGACCTTACTCCATTCGGATTTAAGGGTCTCCTCGCATTAATCACTCTCGATAACGGCCTCGATCACACACGTCCTAATACTCTTGGCCCGCAATCTGTAGCTTCTCTCGATGCTGCTATCACTGAGGCGATTTCTCGTAAGCCTGCCGGTATTGCAATTACTGGTAAACCATTTATCTTTGCAGCAGGCGCAGATTTGTCAGCGATGTCCTTTCTCACAGAGCGCAATCAAGCGCTTGCAATCGGAAAGCTTGGCCATGATGTCTTCCGCCGCCTAGGTGAGATTGATATTCCGACATTCTCATTTATCAATGGACTCGCCCTCGGAGGCGGACTTGAGATCGGTCTTCACTCAAAGTACCGCACTCTTGCATCGACTGCCTTCACCGCCCTTCCTGAAGTTTTCCTTGGTCTGGTGCCAGGGTGGGGTGGAGCCACTCTCCTTCCGAAGTTGATCGGTCCTGAGAAAGCTGTGCAGGTCATCATCCTCAATGCCCTTAACAACAATACGATGATGAAGGCGAAGGATGCTCTTGCACTCGGCGTTGTTGATGCCGTCTTTGATCCAGCCGATTTCCTCGAGAACTCTTGCGCATTTGCCGCATCTATTCTCTCTGGCGCTAAGAAGATTGAGCGCAAGGATTACAGCAACGATCCTGCATGGGATTCCGCCCTTGCAACAGGTAAGGCAGCTGCCTTGAAGAAGTTTGGCGGTGCAGATATCGCCTCTCCTCGTAAGGCGCTCGAACTCATTGCTGCTGCTAAGAGCTGTAGTAATGGCGAAGGTTTCGATGCTGAAGATCAGGTACTCGCTGACCTCGTTATGTCAGATCCTCTTCGTGCATCTCTCTATGCATTTAATATGATTCAGAAGAAGCGCAAGAAGGTTGAAGGAGCGCCTAAAGCCAACATGGCTCGCAAGGTCACCAAGGTTGGCGTTGTCGGTGCTGGACTTATGGCATCACAGCTCGCCCTCCTACTTGTTCGCAACTTGAAGTGCCCAGTTGTAATGACAGATATCGATCAAGAGCGTGCCGATAAGGGCGTGGCTTGGGTGCGAGCTGAACTTGCAAAGTTAGTTGAGAAGAAGCGTCTGAGCCAAGAGAGCGCTACTCGACTCTCGGCGCTCATCTCTGGCTCTGCCGATAAGAACGTCTATGCAGGATGCGACTTCATCATTGAGGCTATCTTCGAAGAGCTTTCACTCAAGCAGGAACTCTTCAAGACTCTTGAAGGAATCGTCTCCCCTGAGTGCGTCCTCGCTACAAATACCTCATCGCTCTCTGTAGAGCGTATGAGCGAGGGAATGAAGAACCCAGAGCGCGTTGTTGGTTTCCACTTCTTCAACCCAGTTGCGATTATGCCGCTCCTAGAAGTTGCGCGAACATCACATACAGATGATGCAACCACCGCAACAGCTGTTGAGGTCGGAAAGAATCTTAAGAAGACGATGATCATCTGTAAGGATGCGCCAGGATTTGTCGTTAACCGTCTACTGACTCGCTTTATGGGTGAGATCACCGATGCTGTTGATGAGGGTACAGATCCAGCAATTGCAGATAATGCAATGCGCTCGATTGGTTTCCCTATGAGTCCATTCGAATTACTTGGCCTCGTAGGCCCAGGTGTCGCTCTCCACGTTGCAGAGACGCTCAATAAGAATCTCGGTCCTCGTTACCGCATCTCACCAACGATGCAGGCAATGGTGAAGGAAGGCGTCAAGACCTTCTACATCAAGAATGAGGATGGAACTCACGGTGCAAATCCAGCAGCTGTTGCTCTGATCCATAAGGGCACAACACCATCGACAGCTGAGCAAGTTCGTGAACGCGCGCTGAAGGCCCTTGCGGAAGAGGCCCGCATGATGCTTGATGAAGGTGTCGTTGCAACCCCGGCAGAGATTGATCTCTGTATGTTGCTCGGCGCAGGATGGCCGATGCACCTCGGTGGAATCTTGCCGTTCTTAGATCGCGAAGGTATTAGCGAGTCTGCTTCTGGTCAGCGTTTCCATGCTCCGGGAATTGCATCGGTACTGAAGTAGAGCTCCACTCAACAATTTCACGAGCAATCTGCTGAGCAGTGATTCCTAGATCTTCTAGGATCTCTGCTCGCTTAGAGTGCTCGATAAATTCAAGTGGTACACCGATGCTATGCACTGGAACTTCAAGTCGTGCATCGCGGAACATTTCAGAGAGTGATGATGCGATTCCGCCATGGCGGATTCCATCCTCAATGACGACAACGCTCTTGTAACGCTGAGCCATTGTTACCAATGAGGCGGGAAGTGGCTTGACCCAACGTGGATCGATAACAGTTACTCCAACGCCTTCACGGTATGCCTGAGAAGCTGCTTCAACTGCAAGTGGGGCCATTGCGCCGATACTGACGAGCAATACATCCGCGCTCTCGCCGCGATACAGGACATCGATTCCATCGCGTGATTCAAATGCAGGAATATCGCTATGGACTGCGCCCTTAGGAAAGCGAAGAAGTGTGGGGCGATCATTGATTTCAACCGCTTCAGTAAGGGCTTGGCGAAGGCGCGCACCATCTCGAGGAGCTGCCACTGCGAGCGTTGGAACGATTCCAGTGAGAGCGAGATCCCAGATTCCGTGGTGTGAAGGTCCATCATCTCCGGTGACTCCTGCACGATCCAAGACAAAGGTGACTCCAGCACCATGAAGTGCAACATCGAGCAATAGCTGATCAAAGGCACGATTAAGGAATGTTGAGTAGACCGCTACAACTGGATGAAGTCCGGCATATGCCATTCCGGCTGCACTTGTCACGGCATGTTGCTCTGCGATTCCAACATCAATGGTGCGATCTGGATATGCCTTCTGGAATTTATCTAGGCCGGTAGGTCCGAGCATCGCTGCTGTTATTGCAACGATATCGCTACGCTTCTTACCAATCTCTACGAGTTCATCTGAGAAGACATCAGTCCATGAAGTCTTACTGGCACTAATTGGCGCACCGGTCTCAGGATCAACAATTCCAACTGCGTGGAACTTCTCTGCCTCATCTGCAACCGCTGGGCTATAGCCACGACCTTTTTCGGTGATGACGTGAACTAAAACAGGTTCACCGAACTCTTTCGCCTGTTCTAGCGCGCGATCCATCGCTGCAATGTCATGGCCATCGATCGGGCCAATATATTTAAGGCCGAGATCTTCAAACATACCTTGTGGAGCGACAATATCTTTAATGCCCTTCTTTACACCGTGAAGGGTCTCAAAGATAGGAGCGCCGACCACAGGTGTCTTTTGAAGAACTTCTTTACCCCAATCAAGGAAACGTTCGTAACCTTGAGTCATCCGAAGGGTAGAGAGGTGGGCTGCTAATCCACCGATCGTTGGTGAATATGATCGCTCGTTATCGTTGACGACGATGACCAGCTTTCGCTCTCCAGCTGTCGCAATATTATTGAGCGCCTCCCATGACATTCCCCCGGTGAGTGCACCATCGCCGACAACGACGACTACATGCCGATCCTTCTGACCGGTGAGTGCAAAGCCACGCGAGATTCCATCGCCCCAGGAGAGCGCTGTAGAGGCATGTGAATTTTCGATGACATCGTGTGCTGATTCGCGACGATTGGGATATCCGGCGATACCCCCACGCTGACGAAGAGCGTCAAAATCTGCGGCGCGACCAGTCACAATCTTATGAACGTACGATTGATGGCCGGTATCGAAGAGTACGAGATCCGTTGGTGAATCGAATGTTCGATGGATCGAGAGAGTGAGTTCGACTACGCCAAGGTTGGGGCCGAGGTGGCCACCTGTGCGTGAGACCTTCTCGACTAAGAAGGCGCGGATCTCTTCGCCCAGCTCTGCTAGTTGAGCAGGGCTGAGCGTCTTGAGGTCTTGCGGACCGTTGAGAGATTCGAGCATAGAGAGAAGTCTAAGCGGTTGACCCGCTTAACCGCGCAATGAACGGAGCACGTACTGCATGATTCCGCCGTGGCGATAGTAATCAGCCTCGCCCGGTGTATCGATACGTACCTTCGCTGCGAAGCTCTTATCCCCCGCTGTGACCTGAACCTCCTTCGGGATTCCACCCTCATTGAGGGCGGTAATTCCCGAGATAGTAAATCTCTCTTCTCCGGTGAGGCCAAGTGATACAGCGTTCTGGCCATCGACAAATTGCAATGGGAGAACGCCCATACCGATTAGGTTTGAACGGTGAATTCGCTCGAAGCTCTCTGCAATCACAGCACGCACTCCAAGAAGGGCTGTGCCCTTTGCCGCCCAGTCACGGGAAGAACCCGATCCATACTCTTTGCCAGCCAAGATCACTAATGGAACGCCCGCTGCTTGGTATGCAACAGATGCATCATAAATAGTTGATTGCTCGCCATTGTTGAGGAAGTTGCGGGTAAAGCCGCCTTCGACTCCATTGAGTAGGAGATTCTTCAATCGGATATTTGCAAATGTTCCACGAATCATTACCTCGTGGTTTCCGCGACGTGATCCATATGAGTTGAAGTCTTTGCGCTCTACGCCATTTACCTCAAGGTACTTACCTGCAGGTGAATCTGCCTTGATATTTCCCGCAGGAGAGATGTGGTCTGTTGTAACCGAATCACCCAAGATAGCAAGAACGCGAGCACCAGCAATATCTTTTACTGGAGTTGGCTGCGCCGGCATACCTTCAAAGTAAGGAGGCTTGCGAACATAGGTTGACTTTGGATCCCATTCAAAGGTATTTCCAGTTGGGGTATCAAGCGACTTCCAGCGATGATCGCCCTCGAAGACGCTCGCATAATCCTTCTTGAACATCTCAGATGAGATTGAAGAATCAATTACATCTTGAATCTCTTGTGCAGATGGCCAGATATCTTTGAGGAGAACTGGATTTCCATCCTGATCGTTGCCCAGTGAATCGTTGGCAAAATCATGATCCATTGTTCCTGCGATTGCATAAGCAACAACCAGTGGAGGTGATGCAAGGTAATTCATCTTCACATCCGGGCTAATGCGACCTTCAAAGTTTCGGTTACCTGAGAGAACGGCAGTTACTGCAAGGTCATGCTCGTTGACAGCCTTGCTAATCTCAACTGGAAGTGGTCCAGAGTTACCGATACAGGTGACGCAGCCATAACCAACGAGGTTGAAGCCGAGCGCCTCCATGTACTTGGTAAGTCCAGAGCGATCGTAATAATCAGTCACTACCTTCGAGCCAGGAGCGAGAGTTGTCTTCACCCAAGGCTTTGAAGTTAAGCCTTTCTCTACTGCCTTCTTAGCAAGGAGCGCAGCCCCAATCATCACTGATGGGTTTGAGGTATTGGTGCATGAAGTGATTGAGGCGATAACGACATCGCCATTCTTTACCGTTGTCTTATTTGCTCCGACTGAGACTGGATAAGAATCTTTTCCGGTCTTATCTGAGAGGTAGGTAGGAAGAATTTCTTCAAACTTCTTCTTTGACTCTGAGATCGAGATGCGATCCTGTGGACGCTTTGGACCTGCAATTGAAGAGACAACTGTTGAGAGGTCTAGCTCAAGATTCTCTGAGTAACGTGGTGTCGCAGTTGGGTCGAACCACATTCCCTGTGCCTTTGCATATTGCTCGACAAGTGCAACCTGATCCTCACTGCGACCGGTAAGTCGAAGATATCGGAGCGTCTCTTCATCGATTGGGAAGATTGCACAGGTTGAACCGTACTCAGGAGACATGTTTCCGATAGTGGTTCGGTTTGCCATTGGAACTGCTGTAACGCCAGGTCCATAGAATTCAACAAACTTGCCGACAACTCCATGCTTACGGAGCATCTCTGTAATAACGAGCGCCATATCTGTTGCCGTTGTTCCGACTGGAAGCTCGCCCTTTAACTTAAATCCAACGACACGTGGGATCAGCATTGACACTGGCTGGCCGAGAAGTGCAGCCTCTGCCTCGATTCCACCTACACCCCAACCAAGGACACCAAGGCCATTGACCATTGTTGTATGAGAATCTGTACCTACAACGGTATCTGGGTATGCGCGGAGAACTCCATTTACTTCACGAGTCATGATGACACGTGCTAGGTATTCGATATTTACCTGGTGAACGATTCCGGTTCCGGGTGGCACAACCTTAAACTCATCAAATGCGCCTTGGCCCCAGCGTAGGAAGCGATAACGTTCGCGGTTACGCTCGTACTCGACATCGGTATTCTGTTCAAAAGATGTATTTGTGCCGTAAAAGTCAGCGATAACAGAGTGGTCGATAACGAGCTCTGCTGGTGCGAGTGGATTTACCTTTGAAGCATCTCCCCCGAGTTCGACAATTGCTTCACGCATGGTCGCAAGATCTACTACACAAGGAACGCCTGTGAAGTCCTGCATCACTACACGTGCTGGCGTGAATTGAATCTCTGTATCTGGCTCGACAGAGGGATCCCACTGAGCAAGCGCCTTGATGTGATCTGCTGTGATATTTGCACCATCTTCAGTGCGCAAGAGATTTTCGAGAAGCACCTTGAGCGAGAACGGTAGATCGCTAGCCCCTTCGACCTTCGAGATATCAAAGATTTCGAACTCTTTACCTGCAACATTGAGGTTCTTCTTTGTACCGAGTGAGTTCTTGCTCATGGCGCGCACCTATTCTTAAAAGTATCTTGACGTCAAGATACCTCACGAGGGGTGTAGAGCGCAATAGATTCGATGTGGTGAGTCATGGGAAAGAGATCAAAGGCGCGGATTGCTTGAAGGTGGTAGCCACCGCTATTGAGATACGTGGTGTCACGAGCCAGGGCCGCTGGATCGCATGCAACATAAATGATTGCACGGGCTTTTAACTGCACCGCCTTCTCTATTACAGGTTTTCCAGCACCCGTGCGTGGCGGATCAAGCACAATCACATCAGCACGTTTGAACTTTCGGATCTCCTTTGCGACATCACCGGTATGGATGAAAACATTTTCGCCGCCATTGAAATTGACTCGAGCATCTGCCGTCGCAGAGGAGCTTCCCTCCACAATATCGACTCGACCTCCAGCTCCAATAATCGGAAGTGCGGCGCCTGCAAAGAGCCCGACTCCCCCATAGAGATCTAAGAGATGATCGCCGACTTTGAACTCAGCAAATGCAAGGACGGCATCCACAAGCGCTTCGGGGGCGTTGATATTGCTCTGCCAAAAAGAAGATTGGCTCACTTTGTAATTGAATTCACCAACGGTGTAGTGAAGTTGATTTTTACCTTCGATAATTTTTGGTAGGGCTCGTTCAGCGTTGCGACTAGATCTTTGGCTGAGAGTTGCAACAGTTCGCTCCCCAGTAGTATCCAGCGCTACTTCGATTCTTTGATCAGCCGAGATCTGATCATGAGGTAGCGACGGAAAATCAATCTCAGGTATCAATACCGGACACGTTGAAATTGGAATAACTTCATTGCTCCGTGATCCCTTGAATCCAGCTTCGCCCCTGTTATTTGTGGATGCTGCAAAACGAGTACGCCAATGTAGCGGCGAGGAAACTTCTTCAACTTCGATATCAATCTCCATCTTTGCAATACGAGCAAATTGTTCTGCAATGACATCTGATTTCAATTCACGCTGGTAAGCGATATCAATATGCTGGAAGTCGCATCCGCCGCAACTGCCGGCAAAGCGGCACGGTGCATTCCTGCGCTCAGGGCTTGCCTCAATCACAGCAATAACATCTGCTCGAGCAAAAGATTTATCGAGCCCCGTGATCTCAACCTCAACAATCTCGCCCGGAATCGCATGACGAACGAAGATTACGGCGCCCTCATGGCGTGCGATGAAATGGCCCCCGTGAGCGACCTTCTCAATCTCCACCCGAAGAATTTCGCCGATTTGGAGCGCTTTTCTCGTTGATTCGGTCATAGAGATAAGAGTAAGGGAGTAAGTTATCCCCATGCACGTAGTCATCATGGGTTGCGGTCGCGTGGGGTCACTGCTCGCAATCGAGCTAGAAGCCAACGGCCATTCAGTTGCAGTCATCGATCAATCAAAAGAGGCTTTTCGCAGACTTGGCCCTGATTTCAAGGGTCGCACCGTCACAGGCGTGGGTTTCGATAGAGATACTTTGCTCGAAGCAGGCATTGAGGGCGCAGATGCTTTCGCTGCTGTGAGCAATGGCGATAACTCCAACATCTTGGCAGCTCGCGTTGCACGCGAAAGTTATGGCGTTTCCAATGTTGTAGCTCGTATCTATGACCCAGGTCGCGCTGAAATCTATCAGCGCCTTGGTATTCCTACCGTGGCTACCGTTATCTGGGCGACAGACCAGATTATGCGCCGATTGACCCCCGAAGGTTCGCGTTCAGAATGGCGTGATGCCAGCGGAACTGTTCAGCTCGCCGAAGTTCATCCCCACCTCGATTGGTTTGGCTCTGCGATCGTCGATATCGAGAAGGCGGCAGATCTTCGCGTCGCATTCCTCACTCGACTTGGCGAGGGACTCATCCCTGATGAGAGCACCGTCTTGCAAGATGGCGATTTGATTCACGTAATGGTTCGCGACGAGAAGCTTGCCGAAGTTGAGGCAATTCTAGGAAAGTCACCGGAGGCTTAATTCAATGCGTATTGCAATCGCTGGTGCTGGAAATGTGGGTCGTGCAATCGCACGTGAACTTCTCGATAATGGTCACCGAGTTCTACTGATTGACCGTGATCCTAAAGCTCTCAAACTCGAGTCTGTCCCTGATGCCGAATGGCTCATGGCCGATGCATGCGAAATCGCATCACTTGATAAGGCAAGCCTCAATGATTGTCAGGTTCTAGTTGCAGCCACTGGTGATGACAAGGTAAATCTCGTTGCATCTTTGCTTGGAAAGACAGAGTATGGAGTTCCACGCGTTGTTGCTCGCATTAATCACCCAAAGAATGAGTGGCTCTTCGATCACTCCTGGGGTGTCGACGTCGCTGTATCTACCCCACGCATCATCGCCGCTCTTGTTGAAGAAGCGGTAAGCGTCGGTGACGTTGTACGTCTCTTCTCATTCCGAAAGGGTCAGGCCAATCTCGTTGAGTTAACCCTTCCTGATTCATCAACATGTATTGGCAAGACAGTCGAAGAAGTAACTCTTCCTGATGATGCATCACTTGCTGCAATTGTTCGCGATGGACGCGTGCTGACACCAGCGCCGACTGATGTCTTTGTAGCCGGTGATGAGCTCCTCTTTGTCGCCTCTGCCATTGCAGAGGGACAGCTCAAAGATTGCTTTATTGCAAAGAGCTAGATTTCGGTTGTAGGGCTCAGCCCTGATGGTGTTTGGTAATTGGTACGCTCTTGAGAATCATCCACGTTCCATAACCCGTAGCCAGAAATAGTGGATAGCCCATCGCTAAGTTAACGGTGCCCAAGAGATTGACATTTCCACTTCGATAAATTGGGTACTGCACTGCGATACGGAGGAAGAACATTCCCACCCAGAGCCAGCTCGCAAGTAGGTAAGCCCTCTTACGCGCTGGATCATGGCGCCAGAGTAAGTTCTCACCAAGAATTGGCCCGAGCATAAGCCCCAATATTGGCCAACCGGCGAGATTAGCGATGAGATAGACGGTTCCATATCCAAGGTTTGTCAGCAGCTTTGGAAGAAAGACATCGCTTGGATTCCCGGTGCGATTGGCAAACCAAGCGCTGATGAGGACGCCGATGAGGCCGCTAAATGCATGTTGCACGGTCTCGCGACGGGCCAAGCGTATGAAAGTTAAGACGAGTGAAATTGCAATGGAGGCATAGAGAGCATCTTGGAGATCATCGCGCAGATTGAGGATGACGAGGAAGAGAACAGATGGAATTCCGGTATCGATAAGTCCTCGTTTGCCGCCAAAGGCTGATAGAACTTTCTCGCGATCTTCTTCTTGACTCATGCGCGCCCGGTGGATCCGAAGCCATCGCCGCCACGACCTGAACCTGGCAGTGATTGCACTTCAATAAACTCTGCTCGCTCAACTTTTTGGAAAACAAGCTGTGCGATGCGATCGCCTCGTTTAAAGGTGACCGATTCTTTTTGATCGTGATTTATCATGATGCATTGAAGTTCTCCGCGGAATGCGGCATCAACTGTGCCCGGCGCATTGACCATCGTCACACCATGTTTGATGGCTAGACCAGAACGTGGATGAACGAGTGCAACGTATCCGTCAGGAAGCGCGATTGATATTCCTGTAGGAACAAGCGCCCGCTCTCCCGGGGCAAGAGTGATATCAATTCGCGAGTAGATATCTGCACCGGCATCTCCACCTTTGGCATAACGCGGGAGTGGAAGTTCGGGATCAAGTCTGGTGATCAACACCTGCACGTTGCTCATGGATTGATATTAAATTCTGGATCGACGAAGGCCGCTAACTCTGGGTTGCTCTTAATCGCTGCGATGTATTCAGCTGGAGCATTATCGAGGAAGTGGTTCATTGGGACGATAATAAAGAGTGATGATGCTCGCGTTGCAATGGGTCCATCAACTCCATTAAGGCGACCTGTAGCTACTGAGTAAACCTTGCGCCCCTGCTGTCCCACAATCTCAGCTGTGATGTAGAGAGTGGTACCGATAGGAACTGGCATAAGAAAATCTGTTTCAAGTCTCGCTGTAACTGCAGGAGCGCGAAGTAACCACATCAACTTTCCGAGCGCTTCATCAAAGGCAAGTGAGAGAAGTCCGCCATGGGCTAAGCCTGGTGCCCCTTGATGGTTCTCGGTAACTGTAAATTGGGCAGAGATCGTTAAGCCCTCGCCCACCCGAGCCTTGAGGTGCAACCCAGTTGGGTGGAGATCTCCACAGCCAAAACAGTGTTTAAAGTGTGAAGGTAATTCAGATCCAGTGGCCGGAGATTCGGGGTGACGTTCCGGGATAATTGCACCTGACGGCGGCGTTGTACTGGCTACTCGGCTCATGAGATAAGGCTACTTGATGAGATAGCCACTACCCTAGAACCGTGAGCGCAAACCTGGTCTTTAAAGAAGTGATTCGCCCCCCATTGTGGCTCATCTGCTTCATCTACTTCATGCTCTTCTCGATTGTGATTGCGATTTGGGCCGCCTTTGATAACAACGCCGCAATAAACGCCTTTGCAATCTCACTGGCTCTGCAGGCGGCGATAGTTCACGCGATGACCTCGACGATAGAGATTAAAGGTGGCGAACTCGTCATCAAAAGGGCTCATATTCCACTTGCTCACCTTGGCGCGGTGACAGTTATTCCTAAGGGAAAGTTTGGTTTTGAGCGCACTCGAGGCGCAGATCCTGCGGCATTCTTTGCAATAACTTTCTGGATCTCTCAAGGAGTCAAAGTTGAAGTTATAGATGAACGAGATCCAACACCGTATTGGTTGATCTCAAGCAAGAGACCTGAGGCTCTTGCAGCTGCCCTCAAGAGTTAAGCGCAATCCTTACAGATTGCTTTTGCGCCTTCACCCTTAGCGAGTTGTGTCATATGGTGAATCAAGAAGCATCGTGAGCATGTGAATTCATCTACCTGCTTAGGGACAACGCGAACAGCAAGTTGTTCTCCTGAGAGATCAGCACCTGGAAGTTCGAGATTCTCGGCAGCCTCTGCTTCGTCGACATCAATTTGACCAGATTGTGCATCGGCTCGCTTCGCCTTGAGTTCTTCAAGGGATTCCTCGTGTAATTCCTCATCGGTCTTACGGGGTGTGTCGTAATCTGTTGCCACTTGAGCTACCTTCCTTCTTACCTCACCTGCATCGCTATCGATGCGAGCTGTCCCCCGCGTGCGAATAGTCGCGTATAACCTCTTAATTACCTCTTATAACCGCCGGCGTGTCGCGTTTATTCCCCTGTTTTAGTGGCGCGCTCGATCGATTGGGCTAGCGCCCCATCCACATAGCCGCGGATATGGGTGCCCTCTGCCAGATGTTCTTCCAGGAGGATCTCACCGCTCTCGTGAATCGCATGCACTAAATCTCCCCGGTCGTATGGGATGAGCGCATCTATCTCAACACTGGGGTGAGGCAACGACTTTTCGATCGCATGGAGCAGGCCTTCGATTCCAAAGCCACTCTTCGTCGAAAATGCATAACTATTCTTCTCTTTCCGCAGTAACTCCATCACAACTTCAGGGGCTGCGATATCAACTTTATTGATGGCGATGATCTCAGGGATATCTCCCCCACCGATCTCGTCAATCACCTGGCGCACGGCACGAATTTGTTCAAAGGGATCTGGGTGCGAACCGTCTACGACATGGACGATTAAATCTGCGCCAGAGACTTCTTCGAGCGTTGATTTAAAAGCATCAACCAATTGATGCGGGAGATGTCGAACAAAACCGACTGTATCGGAGAGTGTGTAGACACGACCTTCAGGTGTCTGGGCTTTGCGCACCGTTGGATCGAGAGTTGCAAAGAGGGCATTCTCAACTAGGACTCCCGCTCCAGTGAGCGTATTCAGCAGAGATGATTTTCCTGCGTTGGTATAACCCGCAATTGCAACGGAGGGAATATTATTTCGGCGCCGCTCTTGTCGCTTAGTATCACGCGCGACCTTCATCTCACTGATTTCACGTCGCAACTTTGCCATCTTGTCGCGGATGCGGCGACGATCTGTTTCAATCTTTGTCTCACCAGGTCCACGACCACCGATACCAGCACCGCCAGCTGCACGACCACCAACCTGACGAGAAAGTGAATCACCCCAACCGCGAAGACGTGGAAGTAGATATGCAATCTGCGCGAGCTCAACCTGCGCCTTACCCTCGCGACTCTTTGCATGTTGAGCGAAGATATCGAGAATGAGAGCAGTTCGATCTACGACCTTTACCTTTAACTTATCTTCTAAGGTGCGCAGCTGAGAGGGCGATAACTCTCCATCGCAGATAACGGTATCTGCGCCAGTCGAGCGAACAATGGCTCGCAGATCTTCCAATTTTCCGGCACCGATATAGGTCGATGGATCTGGCTTGTCGCGACGTTGAATAAGTCCTTCAAGAACTTCTGAACCGGCGGTTTCGGCAAGTGCTTTAAGTTCGGCCAGTGAGTTATCAGCCATTTCAGCCGATCCCTCAGTCCACACCCCCACCAGGACCACACGTTCGAGTTGGAGCTGTCGATATTCGGCCTCTGAAATATCTTCAAGTTCGGTGGAGAAACTCTTTACCCGGCGAAGCGCATGGCGATCAGATAAATCTTGTTGGGATTGAACTTCATCAATCTCATCTGCATCAAAATCGGCAGCTGCACGCGCGCTTTCGCGGAGAAGGTCTTCAAATAACTTGTCATAACCATCCTCAGTCTTACTCATGAAAGGTAGGCGCTGACGTCGTAATCTTCAAGGAGGAGAGCTGGTCCCGTCAAGGTTGCATTTGAATGGCCATCAATATCAACAACCAAGCGACCACCTGGTGGGAAGATCACCCAACGCGAAGGAAGAGTTCCACCTGTTTTCATAGTTGCAGCAAGTGCGACAGCACAGGTGCCAGTTCCGCATGATTGGGTCTCACCACTACCGCGCTCATGAACGCGCATCTTCGCCTCTTGACCTGGAAGAATTTCGACAAACTCAACGTTAACGCCATCTGGATATGAGTCAGCTGGTGTCACAGTTGGCGCAATCTCAAGTGATCCTAGGGTTGAGAGATCATCGGTAAAGACAACGGCATGAGGATTGCCAACGCTGATATTAAATCCAGCATATGTGGCGCCGTTTACAGTTGCTTCCACCGCTTCAGATTCGTCATAGACCTTACCCATATTTACTGAAATATCGTCCTCGGCGGGAACGCGAAGATGTTTGATACCTGCTCGTGTATCGATCGCAAAGATTCCCTCGCGCTGATGGCCCCTTGCAACGAGATAGCGCGCCATTACTCGAATCCCGTTTCCACACATTTCAGCGATCGAACCATCTGCATTTCGATAATCCATAAACCATTTACCGTCGTGCTTAATAATTCGAATCATGCCATCAGCGCCAATTGCTATCGGTGAAGCCGATGTTGCGCCAACGCCGCTCTTGCGATTACACATAGCAGCTACTTGTGCAGAGGTAATTGCGAGCTGCTCATCTGGGTCAAAGAGGATGACAAAATCGTTATGTGTTCCATGGCCATAGGTGGCGATTATTGGGCTCTGCATCTTGCTACGAGTTTATACGCTCTTCGATAAATGGGAGACGTGGTTCACCCTCTCTTATCCATTGAATTCGTTGATCTCGCTTAAACCAGGTCTCCTGCCGGCGGACATATTGGCGAGTTGCAACCACTGTCTCTGCTATAGCTTGTTCTGTTGTGAGCTGACCATTGATAAGTGCGATTGATTGGGCATAGCCGATTGCCCGTTGCGCTGTTGCACCCTCTAAGAGCCCCTCGCCGATCAGCGACTTCACTTCATCCACTAAACCTTGTTCAAACATCCGATGGACTCGCGCCTCGATCCTAGGAGCAAGCGTTGAACGCTCCATGGCAAGTCCGCAGTGAATAGCATCCGGATATCGCAAGCTTGTGTCGCTAGGTAGGTTCGCTGAATAAGGTTTTCCTGTCACCTCAATTACTTCGAGAGCCCTAATAATTCTTCGTGTATTGGCCGGCTCTATTGCGGCGGCCGCCTCGGGATCTAATACCCGCAATCTTGAGTAAAGCTCAGCGGCGCCTAGTAGCTCAGCCTCATCTTCTAGCTTCTTGCGAAGTGCTGGATCGGTCTCCGGAAAATTCATCTCATCAATAATTGATTTGATATAGAGGCCAGTTCCGCCGACGACGATGGCAACTTTTCCTCGGCTCTGAATGTCATCAATAGCCGCGCGAGCTAGAGCCTGATACTGGGCTACAGAAGCATCTTGCGCCACGTTGAGAATATCGAGCAGATGGTGAGGAATCCCCCGACGCTCTTCAATCGATAACTTTGCCGTTCCGATATCCATCCCGCGATAGAGCTGCATCGAATCAGCGTTAATGACTTCGCCGTCGTATTTCTCTGCAACTTCTAACGCTAGATCGCTCTTGCCTGTCGCTGTTGGCCCACAGATGATGATCAGTGGCAGGCTCATTGTTAGCGCTTCACCGTTGGAATACCGAGCATCGTCGGCACAGGACCTGACTGCTCTTTATTGCGAGCTTCAAAGGCATCGCCACCTCGGGTGCGAACAACCTTGATCGGATTTCCGATGAGATAGTGCGCCGATGCTTCAGTTATCTCAACATCAACGAAATCACCCGGTCTGGCGCCATCAATTGGTTCGAAGTGGACCAACCGGAAATCTTCCGAACGCCCGGTAATACGGCCACGATCGCCATCGCGTCGCCCCTCAATCTCATTAACCATCACCCGATGCGTTGTTCCGACGGCACGTTGATTAATCTTTAGGGAAATTTTCTGCAGGTGCTCGTGGAGCCTTGTGTAGCGTTCGCCAACAATCTTCTCATCAACCTGGTTTGGCATAACACCGGCAGGGGTTCCCGGACGAATCGAATACTTATAGGTATAGGCAGCGGCAAATTCTGCGGTTGTTGATATATCCATTGTTGCCTGAAAATCTTCCTCAGTTTCGCCAGGAAAACCGACGATGATATCTGTGGTGATCATCGCATGAGGCAGCGCAGTACGAACGCGATCTAGAATGCCTAGATATTTCTCGCTTCGATAAGAACGACGCATCGACTGCAAAATTGAATCTGAACCAGATTGCAGTGGCATATGGAGATGCGGCATGACATTAGGGGTCTCCACCATCGCCTCGATAACATCGTCGGTGAAGTCGCGAGGGTGAGGTGACATAAAGCGAATGCGCTCAAGACCATCGATTGCACCAACATCGCGAAGTAGTTTTGCGAAGGCGCCCTTCCTGCCTGCCTCAACTCCGTAGGCGTTGACATTCTGTCCCAGCAGCGTAATTTCAATGACGCCCTGAGCAACAAGAGCTTTCACTTCGGCCAAGATATCTTCGGGTTCACGATCTTTCTCTGCGCCACGTAGTGCAGGAACGATGCAGAAGGTGCAGGTGTTGTTGCAGCCCACAGATATAGAGACCCATGATGTAAAGGCAGAGAAACGTCGCGCAGGTAGCGTGGATGGGAAGTGCTCAAGCGCCTCAAGAATCTCTATCTGTGACTCTTCTTCAATGCGTGCGCGTTCTAGAAGAACAGGAAGCGAGCCCACATTATGAGTACCGAAGACCACATCCACATAGGGCGCTTTCTTAAGAATGGTCGCCTGATCTTTCTGGGCAAGGCAGCCACCCACTGCAATCTGAAGTGATGGATTTGCCTTCTTGATCGGCGCTAGGAAGCTGAGATTTCCATAGAGTTTATTGTCGGCATTTTCACGGACTGCACAGGTATTGAAGACGACGATATCGGCCTGCTCGCCCTCTTTCACCGGAATGTGCCCAGCAGCATCTAAGAGACCTGCGATTCGCTCTGAATCATGGACATTCATCTGACACCCGTAGGTTTCAACGAGATAAGTACGTGCCATGGCTAACGATTCTTCTTAGCGCGCTCTTGTGCCTGCTCTGAACGCCACTTGGCGATAGCAGCGTGATTTCCACTTAAGAGGATTTCAGGGACATCAATGCCGCGCCACTGTGCCGGCTTTGTAAAGTTTGGATATTCGAGATATCCCTCGCTGTTATGTGATTCTTCCGCAAGTGAATCTGGATTACCGAGAACGCCGGGGATTAAACGAGTAATTGCCTCGATCATCACCATCGATGCAACTTCTCCTCCGCCAAGAACATAATCGCCGATCGAATACTCGTGGACTCGTATGTTGCGGGATTTGAACTCTGCTTGTGAGTAATACTGACGAATCCGGTCATCGATACCTTCATAGCGACCACAGGCAAAAATAAGATGAGAATGCGCTGAAAACTCTTGAGCTACCGGTTGTGTAAATTGCTTTCCTGCTGGGGTTAAGATGATGAGATCAGTGTCTTCGACCATCAGAGGATCCAGTGCTTTCGCCCACACTTCTGGCGACATCACCATTCCTGCGCCACCACCATACGGCGTGTCATCGACAGAGCCATGAACACCCACCGCGTTATCGCGCAGGTTATGAACTTGGATATCTACTAGACCAGCGCTCTGCGCCTTACCTAGTAATGAAAGATTGAGCGGAGTCAGGTATTCAGGAAATATCGAGATGACATCAATCTTCATTAGATTGTTCCTGATATTTCTGGGGGAATCACTGTCATTCGCTTATTGCGCACATCAACTTCTGGGACGAGTTGAAGAACAAATGGAATCATTACCTCACCAGAAGCTGCCTTAATGACGAGAACATCTTGGCCTGGAAGATTGAGTACCTCTGTGACTGGACCAAATTCAGAGCCATCTTCAAGGTATGCGATGCAGCCGATGAGCTGAAGGACGTGGTAATCGTCTTCATCAAGGCCAGGCGCATCGATATCAACATCGGCATAGAGAAGCTCGTTGCGAAGCTCCTCCACCTGGTTGCGGTTTTCAATACCTTCAAAACCAAGGAGGAGGATTCCATTATGTACACGCGCAGAAGCCACGGTGAGAACACCGTGGCTATCTGTCTCTAAATGTGCACCGAGTGCGAAGCGATCTTCGGCTTCATCTGTTCGCACTTCGATAGTAGCCTCACCAAGAATTCCGTGGGCTTTACCGATACGTCCTACATTAAGGCGCATGACGTATTCCGATAGAAATTAGCGAAGTTCGTCAGTATCAATAAGATCAACGCGAACAGAGCGTCCAGCGAGCGCGCTTACGACTGTGCGAAGCGCCTTTGCTGTGCGACCGTTACGACCGATGACCTTACCGATATCTTCAGGATTAACACGGACCTCGAGAGTTGCCCCACGACGACCGTTCTTCTCCTTGACGTTCACATCGTCAGGGTTATCTACGATTCCCTTTACGAGGTGCTCGAGAGCTTCGTCAATCATAATTATTCTGCAGCTGCTTCTTCTGCTGCTGGAGCTTCATCAGTTGCTGGCGCCTCTACAGCTGCCTCTACAACTTCTTCCACTACTGCCTCTGCTGCGGGAGCTTCTTCAGCAACTGGTGCTGCTTCTTCCACTACAGGTGCTGACTTAGCTGCAAGCTTCTCTTGTGCCTTCTTCTTGAGAGTTGTTGCACCCTCTGCAGGCTCTGATGCCGCCGCCTTAACAGCTGCTTCGTAAGCAACGCTCTTCTTTGGCTTCTCTGGAGCGAACTTGAGAGTTCCTTCAGTTCCTGGAAGGCCCTTGAACTTCTGCCAATCGCCTGTCACCTTAAAGAGTGCAGTAACAGCTTCAGTTGGCTGTGCGCCAACGCCGAGCCAGTAGAGCGCACGCTCAGAGTTAACCTGAATGATTGATGGCTCTTGTCCTGGTACATAGCGGCCGATCTCTTCAATTGAGAGACCATTACGCGCCTTACGTGAATCTGTAACGACGATGCGGTAATAAGGTGTACGGATCTTTCCAAAACGCATTAAACGAATCTTTGTAGCCAAAGTGGTATTGCTCCTAAAAATGTGTGTCAGCGTGAACTCGATACAGCGGGGTGCGTAACGGTCTTCTTCCGACGAACGGATTTGGATGTTGTAGGGGTAGAGGGCCCTTCAACAGGTGGCCTATTCTGCCAGCCAACCTGCCAATGGCGAAATTGAGGCTAGGCCTGCTCGGCAGCTCGCTTGGCGGGATTACCTGAGCGGGACTTCTTCTTGGGTGGCTGTTGGGCCATCTTTGGAGGCGCTCCCATCGCCGGCATCGACATCCCCGGTGGCAGGGCCATTCCAGGGGGCAGAGCTGGTCCTTTGCCTCCGCGAAGAGATTTCATCATCTTCTGGGCTGCGGTGAACTTTTCTACCAACTTATTCACATCCGAGACCTGACGCCCTGAGCCAAGGGCGATTCGAGCCCTGCGCGAGCCATTGAGCAATTTGAGATCGCGACGTTCGGCCGGAGTCATTGATTGAACTATCGCCTTAGTGCGCGTGATTTCAGATTCATCAAAGTTATCGATCTGTTTCTTCATCGCGCCAGCACCAGGCAGCATTCCTAGCAGCTTGCCCATATTGCCCATCTTTGACATCGCCTCGATCTGCTCGAGGAAATCTTCGAGGGTGAAATCTTCTCCGCTAGCAAACTTATCTTCTAGCTTCTTCGTTGTATCTGGATCAAAGGCCTTCTTCGCTTGCTCGGCAAGAGTTGCAACATCACCCATGCCAAGAATTCGCGAAGCCATCCGCTCTGGGTAGAAGATATCGAAATCAGCAACCTTCTCACCCGTGGAGACGAACATAATCGGGCGTCCGGTGAGCGATGCAATTGAAAGGGCGGCGCCACCACGAGCATCACCATCGAGCTTAGTCAGCACCACGCCATCAAAACCGACGCCATCCCGGAATGCCTCTGCGGTGCGAACGGCATCTTGACCAATCATCGCATCAACGACAAAGAGGATCTCTTGAGGATTAATTGCATCGCGAATTGCAACTGCCTCAGCCATTAACTCTTGGTCAACACCAAGTCGTCCTGCAGTATCTACAATCACCATGTTATGAAGTTTTGATTGTGCGTAAGCAACTCCATCACGAGCCACCTGCACTGGATTGCCCACGCCATTTCCTGGCTCTGGTGCGAAGACTGGTACACCCACTGATTCACCAACGACTTGAAGTTGGTTGACCGCATTGGGGCGCTGCAGATCAGAGGCGACAAGGATTGGGGTATCGCCCTGATCTTTATAGAACTTTGCAAGCTTTGCCGCCAGCGTTGTCTTACCGGCACCTTGAAGACCTGCGAGCATGATGACTGTAGGTGGGTTCTTGGCATAACGAACTCGACGTGCTCCACCACCGAGTATCTCGGTGAGTTCGCGGTTAACAAGGTCAAAGATTGCCTGCGCCTGATTTACTCCAGCTTGGAGAGTGCGAAGAAGCTCAAGGGAGCCAGTGCGCACTTTCTCGATAAATAGATCTACAACAGGAAGGGCGACGTCGGCTTCCAATAGAGCTTGGCGAATTTCGCTAACGGTATTTTCGATATCACTGGCAGAGAGTTTGCCGCGATTACGGAGTGAGCCAAAGACGCCAGATATTTTCGAGGAGAGTGCATCAAACATAGTGGCGCCATACTACTTGAAAGAGTGTGAGACTACTTCAGCGAGCCTTCGATGCGAGTTGCGACCTCATCGGCACGCTCGATTGAGAGGGCTCCCCCGCCAATCTCTGTGACATATAAAGTATCAATTGCTTCTGCGCCTAAAGTTGTGACGATTGCAGATCGAATATCGATATTGCACTTGCGAACTGTGTCACCGATGGAGAAGAGCAGCGCCGGACGATCGTGGCTACGAACCTCGATGATAGTCGCATCCGTTGCTGCATCAAGAAAAGTTTCGACTATGGGCGCTGGGAATGGAATCGTGGGCATCTGCGTATATGCATCGATACGATCTTGAATTCGTTGAGCTAGTTTGCCCTCTGACTCGAAGCCGCGGGTGAGTTCGCGAACGAGCATCTCTTGCGATAAATCTGGCGCGTTGGGATCTGGCAGAACAATCCACTCCATGACTGCAACGTTATTAATTGTCTTTGTGCGAGCCGAGCGAACATCTAGTCTAAGAATATTCAATACACCAGAGACGATAGAGAGCAATCCGGTCTTGTCGGGTGCGATTACTTCGATGGCATAGATATTGCCACGATCTTCAATCGCAACGCTTAACTTTCCTTTAGCGGCACGTGATATCTGTTCTGGAGTGAGCTCGGGTTGCTGTGTGACAGTGTTATCTGTGATCGCAAGCTTTACCCGGCGAACCAAATCCGAAACAAGGGATGCCTTCCAATCACTCCATGCCGCTCTTCCGGTGGCAATGCCATCGGCGATACTCAATGCATGGAGAAGTTCAAGCGTTCCTAAATCGCTGATGTGCTCTGAGACTCCAGAGATGGTCGCAGGATCATCGAGATCTCTTCGAGTAGCAGTGGCAGAGAGCAGAAGGTGATGCCTGATTAACTTCTGAATAATTGCGATATCACTCTCGTTAAATCCAATACGTGCAGCAAGTGGCTTAATCAGCCCTTCACCGCGGATCGAGTGATCTTCCTCAGTACCTTTTCCAATATCGTGAAAGAGGGCGGTAAAGAGCAAGAGATCGGGGCGGTGGACTTCCCTTGTAAGTGCTGCCGCAGATACAGCGGTCTCAACCATATGGCGATCTACCGTATGGCGATGGAGCACGTTGCGCTGCGGAAGTGAGCGCACTCCCCTCCACTCTGGAATCCAGTGAAAGAGAATCTCCTCTTGATCAAGTGCTTCAAAGATTTCAACCATTGCAGGACCGGCGCCAATGAGAGAAATCAAATATTCGCGGGCTTCTCGTGGCCACGGGGCTGGAAGCGCGCCGCGTCCAGTATCAAGAGCATCTGCATATCTGCGGAGTGAATTAAATGAGAGGCGCATTCCTAGTTGAGCAGCTGTCGCGGCAGCACGTAATCCAATAACTGGATCAGTATCGAAATCAAAGGTTGAATCGATAACAACTTCTCGATTTGAAACTGAGATTCCAGGTGAGATCACATCGGAGCGAACTCGCTTAAGGAAACGCCCGAAGCCATCTCGACCTTTATGGTGATATTGATGCCAGGCCATCTGCATCAAGTAATCAACGGCGCGAGCGGCTTGAGCCACTTCGCTCATCAAGGCATCGGCATCAAGATAGTTCAGATGCGCGGCAACTTTATCTTGCTCAGTAAAGAGCAGACGATCTTTATCTCGCCCACTAACAAGGTGCAGCGCTTCCCGCGCTGTGGAGAGTATTGACTCTGCTTGGCTAATACGTTCCATCGGCAGAGTAAGCGCACCAGAAATATGCATTGCCCGCAGCGCGGTTATATCTCTCAAACCGCCTCGCGACTCCTTTAAATCTGGCTCTAAGAGGTATGCGAGCTCACCATTGCGTTGGTAGCGCTCTTCTAATGTCTTCTCAAGCTCTGGCAGATACTTATCACTATCTTCTCGCCAGGTAGAGAGCGCAGTGCTTTGTACCTCGGCAACGAGATCGGCGCTTCCGCAGATAAGGCGGATATCAAGTAAACCCATTGCAACCTTGAGATCTTCACCGAGCGCCTCTCGTACCTCACTGCGAGTACGAACCGAGTGATCGACCTTAATCTTTTGATCCCAGAGTGGGTAGAGAATTGCATTGACTATCTCGGTCAGCTTTGCAGGAGAGTAAGAGCCGGTATGAATAATGACAATATCGAGATCTGAGCCTGGCGATAATTCGCCACGACCAAAGCTTCCGACTGCTGCTATCGCAATCTTTTCAGAATCAGCGCCACTTGATGTGAAGAGCTCAGAGATAAGGAGGTCGCGCTCGTTAGAACGCGACCTCCTTTCTCGTGTACCCATGGCTCAGATTCTATTGTGAAGCAGGTGCTCTCTAGTCGAAACTAGATTGCATCTGGGCCGCGTTCTCCGGTGCGAACGCGAACAACCTGATCAACTGTTGTTGTCCAGACCTTTCCATCGCCGATTGAACCGGTGCCGGCCGCCTTCACGATGACATCTACGATATTTGCAGCATCTGCATCATCGACGAGGACTTCAAGGCGAACCTTTGGTACGAGGTCCACGGTGTATTCAGCGCCACGATAAACCTCAGTGTGACCCTTCTGACGACCAAAGCCACTCGCCTCAGAGACAGTCATTCCAGTGATTCCTGCACCCTGTAGTGCATCCTTTACTTCATCAAGCTTAAATGGCTTGAGAATTGCTGTTATGAGTTTCATAGGTTTGCGCCTCCTCGTGATGAACTTGCATATTCGTACGCTGATTCAGCGTGCTCCTTAAGATCGATACCTTCGATCTCTGCATCCTTTGCGATGCGGAAGCCGATTGTCTTTTCAATTGCAAAGCCGATGATCAACGTTGCAACAAATGAGTAGCCTGCGACGAGTCCAACTCCAAGCGCCTGCTTACCGAGAAGATCGGTGCCACCTCCGTAGAGGATTCCATCGAGTCCAATGCTGTTGACTGCGCTGCTTCCAAAGAGTCCGATTGCAAGTGAGCCCCAGATACCTCCAACGAGGTGGACGCCAACGACGTCAAGCGAATCATCAAATCCGAACTTGTACTTCAAGCTGACTGCAAGTGCGCAGAGGATTCCAGCGATAAAGCCGATTGCAACTGCCGCCCATGGTGCAACGAACGCACATGCAGGTGTGATGGCAACAAGACCTGACACAGCACCTGACGCAGCACCGAGGGATGTTGCATGTCCGTTACGAATCTTCTCTACTAGAAGCCATCCAATGATTGCAGCGGCTGCCGCAACTTGAGTATTCATAAATGCAAGACCGGCAATTCCGTTGGCGCCAAGTGCAGAGCCAGCATTAAATCCAAACCAACCGAACCACAAGAGTCCTGCACCGAGCATTACCAAAGGCAATGAGTGTGGGCGCATTGGATCTTTTCTCCA
>JBEGSV010000022.1:0-5861 GCA_041179685.1 Actinomycetota bacterium | reverse complement strand
GCACGAGCAAGTGCATCGCGCTGCTCAGAGACGATACGACGGAGACCATTCGGTGCATCTTTACCTGCACCTGCTAGCCAACCTTCTACCTTCTTCATAGTTGCATCAGAGACCTGGTAGCTAGGGAAAGCGAGCAATGCAATATTGCTTGCAAACTCATAGGTATGCGAAGTCCAGTAATCCAGAATCAATTCAAAGTACTTATCTGCATATGGCGCAGTAAGTTCGCGCTGACCAGGACGGTTAAAGCCCTGAATAGTCTGAATCTGGATGTGGTTTGAGATCTCCTTAGTTGTTGCAAGCTCCCAAGCCGCTGCCTTAGTCGCAGTATCTGCTCCGACTGCGCGACCAAATGCTGCTGCCTTTTCGCCATCAGCGCTCTTATCGTTAGCGAGCTCAGCCTCAACCGCATCAACAGTTGCTGCTCCGCGCTCTACCAATGAGTTGAGAAGTGTCCAGCGAAGGTTTGCATCGACTGTTACGCCGCCGAGCTTTCCATCGAGAATGTCGCGGACCTTAGCAACCTGAGCTTGTGACTTAGCGGCGCTTGCGAAGCTACGCACATACTGAAGCTGAAGATCGCTCCCTGGAGCTGCGCCATCAAGCAACTTCTCAATTCCATCAGCAAGAGTTGCGCGAAGTGCATCGCGGTTCTTATCTGCGGCATAGAGCTCGACAGCAGTGCCCAGCTGAAGCATCTGTGTAGCTACAACTGCAACGTCGCTCTCGTGTGCAAGTGCGTTAAGAACCATTGGAACATAATCACTTGCAGCGAGTTCGCCATCGCGAGTCATATCCCAGACTGCAGACCAGGCAAGTGCGCGAGTTAATGAATCCTCAATGACACCTAGGTGGCCCTTCAAGGTTGCAATGCTGCGATCATCAAAGCGGAGCTTTCCGTATGAAAGGTCTCCATCATTGAGGACTACAAGATCTGCAGTCTTCTCGCCAGCGAGTTCTGGAACCAATGTTGTTGCACCAGCGACATCGAGCTCAATGCGCTTGCGCAAAACAACCTTGCCACCAGCGATGTCATAGAGACCTACCGCCATACGGTGTGGGCGAAGCTCTGTCGAACCAGCTGGAACAAGTGGAACTTCCTGCTTAACTGCAACGGATGTGTACTTATCTCCATCGATGACAAGCTCTGGACGCCATGTATTAACGCCAGCTGTCTGGAGCCATGTTGCAATCCAAGGCTTGAGATCACGACCTGAAGTTGCTTCAAGTTCGACGATGAGATCGTTGAGAGTTGTGTTGCCCCACGCGTGCTTCTCAAAGTACTTCTTCAAGCCCGCAATAAAGGCATCAAGACCAACATAGGCAACGAGTTGCTGAAGTACAGATGCTCCCTTTGCATAAGTAATGCCATCGAAGTTTGTCTTAACTGCTTCGAGGTCATACATATCTACTGCAATTGGGTGGGTAGAAGAGAGCTGATCCTGGCGGTATGCCCAGTTCTTGCGCTCTGCATTGAAGACCGTCCATGAGTTTGTAAAGCGAGTTGCATATGCGAGCGTGTGATACGAAGCCCATTCAGCAAATGACTCGTTGAGCCATAGGTCATCCCACCAAGTCATAGTGACGAGATCGCCGAACCACATGTGTGCCATCTCGTGAAGGATGACATTTGCACGCCAGTTGTATTCCTTATCGGTGACCTTCGAACGGAAGACGAAGTAATTCTCCGCAAATGTCACACAGCCAGCGTTCTCCATTGCACCCGCATTGAACTCAGCAACTGCAATCTGATCGTACTTATCGAATGGATATGCGAGACCGAAATCCTTTTCGAACGCTGCAAAGCCACGACGAGTGATGTCGAAAAGCTCTTCTGAATCCATGTGCTCGGCAAGTGACTTGCGGCAGTAGAGACCAAGTGGAACAACCTTTGCGCCCTTGTATTCGCTCTCGACCTTGAAGTAAGGACCTGCGACTAGTGCGGTGAGGTAGGTTGAAATACGTGGGGTAGTTGTGAAGACCCACTTCTTATTTGAACCAGCATCGGTCTTTGATGCGACTGGGTTATTCGAAATTACCTCCCAATGGCCAGGCACTGTTGCTGAGATTGCAAAGGTTGCCTTGAGATCTGGCTGGTCGAAGCAGACGAATGTGCGGCGCGCATCTGGAACTTCATGCTGGGTGTAGAGGTAGACCTCTCCATCGGCAGGATCCTGGAAACGGTGGAGACCTTCACCTGAATTTGAATAGATTCCCTCGAACTCGACATACAGCTCATTTGTTGCTGCCAGCGGTGGCAAGAAGATTGATTCGCCATCGAACTTAGGATCAAAGGATTCTCCGTTGAGCTCTGCCTTAATAACTGATTTTCCAACAGCATCGATAAAGGTGGTTGCACCTGGCTTGAGGCCATCGAACTTCACGCGGGTCTTCACGATGAAGTTCTCTGCACCGACGGTGAGGTCGAGGTCTACGTCATAGGAGTGAACCTTGACGAGCTGTGAACGTTCTTGGGCTTCTGCGCGTGTGAGATTTACTCCTGGCACGGTTTACTCCTTATTTGGTCTTTATATCGAGTGAATAGAGGGTAATCAAACCATGTGGGCAGGGATTAGTCACCGGCGAAGTTAGGATTACGCCCATGGAAGAGCCAACAGTACGAAGTTATCGGATCCGAGGCTCTCGCATCACCGGCCCCCAGCAGTTGGCCCTCGATACACATTGGGATTCCTATGGCATCGAGCAGAGCGCTACCCCTCTCAACTTCACAGAGATCTTTCCTCAATCGAGAGAGATCATCATGGAGATTGGATTCGGCATGGGGGAGGCAACTGCCTTGATTGGCAAAGCCTTTCCCGAAAAAGGATTTCTCGCCGTAGATGTTCATCGCCCAGGCGTCGGAAAACTCTTTTCACTTATTCACGAACACGGCTTAAAGAATTTGCGCGTCATACAAGGTGATGCCCACCTCATTTTGCATGACATGGTTCCTGATCAATCGCTCGATGGAATCCATTTGTTCTTCCCGGATCCATGGCCGAAGAAGCGCCATAACAAGCGCCGCATCGTCAACGCTGCTTTCCTTGATCAGATTGCACCAAAGTTAAAAGACGGCGGCTTTATCCATATTGCAACAGATTGGGTTCCCTATGCAGAATGGATTGAGGAAGTTTTCGCCGCTTCGACTCTCTTTAGCGGAGGAAAAGTTGACCGCCCCGAATGGCGACCAGTAACTCGATTTGAAGGACAAGGAATCACCAAGGACCATCAAGTTAATGACTTTAAATATTTTAAGAACTAGCAGCAGGTATCTTCGAAGCTAGAAATCTTGTTAATTCGTCGCGCATGACGCTCATCGCCAGGAAAAGGCGTTGCAATAAATGCATCGATGAAATCTTTCACCTCTTGGGCTGTGTGCTGTCGCTGGCCGACTGAAATCACATTTGCATTGTTATGTTCGCGGGCGAGCTTTGCCGTCTCGATGCTCCAGACGAGAGCAGCACGAATACCCTTGACCTTATTTGCCGCAATTTGTTCGCCATTGCCAGATCCGCCGAGAACGATTCCAAGCGCAGTTGAATCTTTGGAAACAGCCTGCGCTGTTGGAATACAGAAATCTGGGTAATCATCGAGGGCATCAAACTCGTATGGTCCATGGTCTGTGACATCGTGGCCATGTGCGACAAGGTGATCGATGAGCTCGTTCTTAAATTCAAGACCTGCGTGATCGCTACCGATGTGAATGCGCATGGGCAATTTAATCACGGTAACTCTATCGGCAAAGGAAAACCCGCCAAGCGATGGGGCTGCTTGACGGGTTTTCTACCCAATAGAGGAGTTACGCGAATTTACTGCTTATGCATTTGATGCTGTTGTAGCAGCTGGCGCTGGAATTGTTGGTGCACCAGAAGGACCACCCATCATTCCACCGCGGTCACCGCGACCGTGTCCACCCTTGCCGCCATGCTTTCCGCCCTTATCGCCATGTCCACCCTTGCCACCCTTAAGGATTGGAGATGGTGCAGCGTTGACGAGAGTTGTGACATGCGCTGTGAGATTTGCCTTCAGCGTTGTTGCCTGAGCTGCTGTCAATGTTCCTGCAGTGACAGCTGCATCGATGCGCTTTGTGTGATCAGCGATTAGTGCTGCGATTAGTGCATCCTTCTTTGCTCCAGCAATCGTTGCAAGCGAGTCGCCAGCTTTGATGCGAGTGGTGATTGTTGCTGTATCGACGCCGATTGCATCACTGATGATTTTGAGTTGATCTGCAACAACTGGCTTTGCGATCGAATGTGCAGCTTCACGGGCTGCATCAGCTGCAGTGTGAGCTGCGATGATTGCATCTGCCTGTGCCTGTGTAATTGTTCCCTTTGTTACAAGTGCTGAAAGTAGAGCGGTGAGTTCTGCTCCACGACCAAGCTTGCCTGAAGCTGCTTGGTTTGAAATTGTTGTAATCGATGTCTTTGATACTCGTGTTGCCTTAGATGCAGCAGTTGCTGCACCAAAAGATCCCACAGTAAGTGCAGCTGTCGTAATGACTACTGCAAAGACTTTCTTCTTTGATGACATTTGCATGCCCCCTGTCCCTTGCTCGGTGTCAGCGCTTCTGTTGCTGACTTAGGTGTAATAAACACTCCAATGCTCAGAAAGATAGCCATAGAACCTGAGCGGAACATGTGAATCTCAGGGCCATTCCTGTGAACTACTGAGCGTTACCCCAGTCAGCTCCGCACGCTCATATCCGGGGGAGCCTGATTACTTAGAGTAGTTATTTACTCTCAGACTTGCCCCTCCCGCCCTGTCCGAGTGAGGCAGGGGGAGAGGGTTTTATCCATGTGGTCTCGCAGAACGACAGCGCTACTTCTTTTGCTCTCCCTAATTACTTCATCCCACATCAATCAGGCAACAGCAGCTGGGAGATCGAGCACAACACCTATCAACACAATTCTCAATGGAAAGGGAGCGCCAAAGAGCTCTCTTGGAATCGATGGAGATTTCTACATAGATACAAGAAGTCTCTTGATCTATGGACCGAAGAGAAAAGGAAAGTGGCCAACACCGCAGAGCATCCAAGGACCGACTGGACCATCTGGAAACGATGGCAAGAATGGTGCAGATGGAAAAGCATCGAGTAATACAAATGTAAATAACGTTGCAGGCCCTCAAGGTCCACAAGGTCTTCCTGGTCCGCAAGGAGAGAAAGGCGAGAAAGGTGATCCGGGTCTGCCAGGTGCAATCGGTCCCGCAGGTGCACCTGGTGCATCAGGTGCTAACGGTGCAAATGGATCATCTGGTGCACCTGGCCCACAAGGTCCTCAAGGTGCAACCGGTCCTTCAGGTGCGAAAGGAGAGACGGGAACTGTCGGACCATCGGAGGTAACGGTGATTGATATTCCATCTTGGTCCCTATCGTCAGCGACTCCATACAGTTTTTCAACTTCAAATACTCTTGGAGAATTGAAAGTTGGTTCAAGTTATAAGTTTGAACTTTTTATCTTCGGAACCTCAATCCTGAACAATCTCGTTCTAGGAATTGAAATCGTCACTCCGAATGCAACTGCCGTTTTTAGTGTCATCAGAAGCGATGCTCGATATGTAACTGTAAATTCGACGACTTTTAAATATTCGTACTTAGTTTCTGGAACGGTCTCGAACATTCAAGGGCAGACTGGAATAGTGATTCGGGCCATTGATGCCTACGGGGAGACCGGAGGGGGCGCTTTAACCCTGACGGGTAAGGCGTACATCACACTTGTGGGGGTAATTAGGTAGAGATATCTATCGAAATGCGCCGAAATCACGCGTAAATAAGTACTGGAGCGGGTGACCGGGATCGAACCGGCACAGCCAGCTTGGAAGGCTGGAACTCTACCATTGAGCTACACCCGCGGGGTGTGGGC
>JBEGSV010000021.1:0-6391 GCA_041179685.1 Actinomycetota bacterium | reverse complement strand
TGCCTGAATGTATTCAGGGGTAACGCGAGTCGTATCGGTATCTTCAATACGGAATAAGAATGTGCCACCTGTGTGGCGAGCAAATGCCCAGTCAAAGAGCGCGGTGCGAATATTTCCAACGTGGAGATCACCAGTTGGAGATGGAGCAAAGCGAACCTTTACTTTTTTACCTGAATTAGCTGACATCATGGACGTGCACTCACCTTATTTGTTAGTTGGCCGAGGCCTTCGATGGATACAGCAACAGTTGATTTCTCTGGCATTGGACCAATTCCAGCTGGTGTGCCGGTAATGATGACATCACCAGGCAATAAAGTCATGACGCTTGAAACAAAGTTAATAATCTCAGGGACCTTAAAGATCATGTCGCTTAGATGGGCATCTTGCTTTACCTCACCATTGACGGTGGTAGTAATGCGTTGATTGCCAGGAACGAACTCGGTCTCAATCCACGGTCCCAGCGGGCAGAAGGTGTCGAAGCCCTTGGCGCGAGTCCACTGGCCATCCTTCTTCTGTAGCTCACGTGAAGTCACATCGTTGGCAAGTGTGTACCCGAAGATCACATCGTTGACGCGCTCGACCGGTACTTCTTTGCAGACGCGACCGATAACGATTGCAAGCTCTGCCTCGTAATCAATCGATGGCGCCATCTGTGGCCAGACGATGGTGTCGCCAGGTCCTGCCACAGTTGTATTTGGCTTGATGAAGATGATGGGTTCATCCGGCACGACGCCACCCATCTCGGCTGCATGGTCGGCGTAGTTCTTGCCGATAGCAACAATCTTGCTGCGAGGGATCACAGGTGCGAGAAGTCGCACCTTGGTGAGTTCAAGCTTTGCCGCTGTCTTTTGGATCCCCTGATAGATCGGATCTCCGGTGATAACGGTGATGGAGTTATCTTCCTCGAGAATTCCGTATAAAGGGTCGGTACCTAGGCCTGCATCAGGCAGCGGAGAGAATCGAACGACGCGCATGCGCCTATCTTAACGGTTAAAGAGTGAGCTCTTGCCCGTCAGCGCTGATGTAAAAGACAGTAGCGGAAGGGGCAAAATCCTTAATCGCCTTCACATTACTTGGCTGCACTCCGACAGCAACGACGCTCTCGATCCCAGTAATGCCCGATGCAAGAGCAACGGTGAGTACGGCTTCAAAGGCATCGAGATTAAGTGATGGTGATACAACGTTGATTGCAACATAGGTGCGACCAGTTGTGTCACGTAGGGCTGCAGCCTGAGATGCGCCGCTTCGGGCCAAGGTATTTGTTGCGAGGGTGACCAGCTTTGTATCTTCAGGATTATTCATGATCTGCTTCAACCTCTTCAACGCGTTCGATGATGACAGAGCTAATTCTACGACGTCGTCCTACGGGACGCTCTGAGGTAATCGACCAACCTTCGATTGTGACCGTACTTCCTGCAATCGGAACGCGGCCGAGAATCTGCGCCATCAAACCGCCCACGGTATCGATACCGTCATAATCCTCATCGTTAATGGTGATCTTCAGCTCTTCAGCGAGATCTTCGATATGAAGTGAGGCCTTAGCCCGCGCCTTATTTTCAGATAACCAAACGAAGCTCTCGACACCATCGTCGTACTCATCGGCAATCTCGCCAACAATCTCTTCGATAATATCTTCAATGGTAATGATGCCAGCGGTTCCACCGTATTCATCAACCACGATTGCAAGGTGGATCTGATTGCGCTGCATATCACGCAATAGCTCTGCCGCTTCTTTGTTCTCAGGCACAAATACCGGTGGGCGCATATGTTGCTCCACCTTCTCTGATGTCTCAGCTTCATGATGATCAAGTGCGCGCTTTGCAAGATCTTTCACATATGCGATTCCAATAATGTCATCGAGATCATCGCCAGCAACAGGAATACGTGAATAACCAGAGCGGAGCGCAAGCGAAAGTCCTTGGCGAAGCTTCTTATCGCGCTCGACCCAGACCATCTCGGTGCGAGGAACCATCAACTCGCGAACGAGTGTGTCGCCTAACTCGAAATCGTTATCTCCTAAGTGCTTCTGGTCGACCTCAATAAAGCCTCGCTTAAGGCCCTGGTCGTAAAGAAAAACAAGCCCGGAAGAGATCTTCTTTAAGAATGCATTCACTGCTTGGCTTCCCATTTCTTGACGATTGTCTCTTGCAGATTAAACATGACTTTCTCTTCATCCTTATCCGCATGGTCGTACCCCAAAATATGCAGTAGGCCATGGGCTGCGAGGATATAAATCTCGTGCTCTGAGCTGTGGCCAGCAGTCGCTGCCTGATTCTGAGCAACGATGGGATCGATGACGATATCTCCGAGCATTACCGGATCGTTCTTACCTTCAGGCATATCCATAGGAAATGAGAGGACATCGGTTGTGCCTGGCTCATCCATCCATTTGATGTGAAGCTCTTCCATCTCTTTATCATCGACAAAAGTGACAGAAAGTTCGCACTCAGGGTGGAGATCCATATAAGAGATTCCAAATGTGAGCAGAGATTCAATCTCACGCTCAGGGGCAGCAACACCTGAGCGATTTGTGACTTCTATCGTCATAACTTCTTAGTGATACTGACTGGCGCATGTTTTGTAGCATCGTATGCGTCGTATGCCTTGACGATATCGCCGATCAAACGGTGGCGAACAACATCTTCTGCCGTGAGATCCATAAATGAAATATCAGCAACACCATCGAGAATTGAGCGAATGATGGCAAGACCGCTGCGCTGGCCATTAGGGAGATCGTTTTGGGTGATATCGCCTGTGATCACCATCTTTGAACCGAAGCCAAGGCGGGTCAGAAACATCTTCATCTGCTCTGGAGTCGTGTTCTGCGCTTCATCAAGGATGATAAATGCATCGTTGAGTGTGCGACCGCGCATAAATGCAAGAGGTGCGACTTCGATGATTCCAGATTGAATCAAACGTGGAATTGAATCTGCGTCAATCATGTCGTGAAGCGCATCAAAGAGTGGGCGAAGATATGGATCGATCTTCTCATTGAGAGTGCCAGGCAAAAAGCCAAGCTTCTCTCCTGCTTCAACAGCAGGTCGTGACAAGATGATGCGATTTACCTGCTTAACCTGTAAAGCAGCAACTGCCTTGGCCATCGCAAGATAGGTCTTACCGGTACCGGCTGGGCCGATTCCAAAAGTAATTGTGTTCTCTTCAATTGCATCGACATAGCTCTTCTGGTTGGCAGTCTTTGGACGAATTGTCTTTCCGCGATTGCTCACGATATTGAGCGAGAGAACTTCACCTGGGCTCTTAGCTGGTGTTGCTTCAATCATCGCGATGCTACGAAGAACGGCGTTGACATCAAGTGCTTGACCCGAGCGAATCACAACAAGCATCTCGCCAAATAACTTCTCGAGCGCCATGCAATCGATATGCGGGCCGCGAAGAGTGATCTCATTTCCGCGAACAGTGATATTTACTGAGGGAAACGCTGCTTCGATCGCCAAGATATTGGCATCGCCCGCGCCAAGGAGAGCAACCATCGGAATGGCGGGTGGAATAGTGACCAAGAGGCGCTCCATATGAGTGAAAATCTAGCGGGTGTGTGGGGTTTTCACCACACAGAAAGGGCCGTGTTGACCGCAGCTAGTGCCGCCAATCCGGCATGGGCTGAGCGCAAAATTGGCCTTCCCATCAAAACTACCTTGGCGCCTGCGGCGGCGAAGGTCTCGAGCTCACCATCTGTCAGGCCACCCTCTGGTCCAATGATGATCACAATCTTCTTTGCACCTGCTGTCACTGCTGTTGAGATTCCCTGAATCGCTGATTCATGGAAAACCAGCGCGAGATCTGCCTTGGCAATCTCATCAACAATTCCTTCGGTTGTTGCAACGCCACTGACTTCAGGGATTCGAAAACGTCGTGATTGTTTTGATGCCTCACGAGCTGTCTGCTGAAGCTTCTCAATCTTCTCATCAGCGCGACCAATACTGCGCGCTGCCTTCCACATCACGATACGGTCGACGCCACCTTCTGTCGACATCTCGATCGACTCTTTAATGCGATCGCCTTTTGGGATGGCTTGAATGATGGTGAAAGTCTCTCTCAGAGCCTCTTCAAATCCACTTTCTAGGACACGAACAGTCATTGACTTCTTGTTGACATTCTCGACGCTGACCTTTGACCATGAACCTGCGCCGTCGCTTAAGTTAAAGATTTCTCCAGCTGCAATACGTAAGACCTTGATTGCATGGTGGGCATCTTCGCTATCGAATTCGTAGCGACTTCCGACCTCTGTAGGTAGATCTTCAACGAAGAATAAAGTCAGCATCAGCGGTGGAATGCATCTCTTAATTTAGAGAAGAGTCCATCTTGGTGGCGCTTGATTGTGACATCGCCATCTTTCTCACCGCGTGCCTTGGCAAATTCTTTAAGCAACTTCTCTTGCTCGCGATTGAGCTTATGCGGAGTCTCAATATCAACGTGGACGATGAGATCTCCGCGATGGGTGGTGCGAAGTCGAGTCATGCCCTTGCCCTTAACAGCAACTGTGGTGCCGCTCTGAGTGCCAGCCTTGACCTGAACATCGATAGGGCCATCAAGTGCATCGACCTTTACCGTTGTTCCAAGGGTTGCTGCAGCAAATGGAATTGAGATTGCAACGTGAAGATTCTCGCCATCGCGTAAGAGGTAATCATGGTCCTTCTCAACGATCTCAACGTAGAGGTCTCCTGCTGGCCCGCCACCTGCACCAACTTCTCCGCGACCAGACATCTGAATTCGGTTGCCGGTCTCAACGCCTGCCGGGACCTTGATATTGATATTCTGCTTTGCGCGCACGCGTCCATCGCCGGCACATTCGCGACAAGGATCTGTGATCACTGATCCATATCCAGAACAACTGCTACAAGGACGCGATGTCATTACCTGGCCAAGGAATGACTTCTGAACATATTGCATCTCGCCACGACCGCCGCAGACCTTGCAGGTCTCTGGGTGTGAATTATTTGCAGTGCCTTGGCCTTCGCAAACTTCACAAACAACGGCGCTTTCAATAGTGATATCGCGTTCGGTACCGAAACATGCTTCGTGGAGATCTACCTCAATGCGAATCAGTGCATCTTGTCCTTGGCGCATGCGTGGACGTGGTCCGCGATTTCCGCCACCTCCGAAGAATGCATCCATGATGTCGCTGAAACCGCCGCCACCGAAGCCACCGCCGAAATCATTGAAGCCGCCGCGTCCGCCCATGTCATATTGCTGGCGCTTCTGCGGATCGCTCAATACATCGTAGGCAGCGGTCACTTCTTTAAATTTATTCTGAACTTCTGGATCTGGATTGACGTCGGGATGGAGTTCGCGAGCAATCTTTCGATAAGCCTTTTTGATCTCATCTTGCGATGCGCCACGTTCGACATTGAGGAGTTGATAAAAGTCAGACATGTTTATTGAGCGCTCTCTGTGATGAAACGTCCGATATAGCGAGCAACGGCAGAAACGGCGGACATTGAGCCAGCGTAATCCATGCGCGTAGGGCCAAGCACACCGAGGGCGCCACCTTGGCTATTTTCTAGCCCATATCCCACAGTGACAAGAGAGGTCGTCTGCAGGTGGGCATCTTTCTGCTCGCTGCCAATGGTGACATTGACCGTTGGATTGGCATCATCGAGCAAACGAAGCAGAACAACCTGTTCTTCTAACGCCTCAAGAATTGACGATAGATCAGTGCCATCTCCCGAGCGTGCCAAGTGCGCTGTCCCTGAGATCGCCATCTTCTCGCGGCTCTGTGAATCGCCGATGATTGGATACTTAACTACAGCTACCTGTTTAGTGATATCCGATAACAATTTAGCGCTGCGCTTGAGTAGATCTTCAAGATCGTAAGAACCATTGAGGAAGGTCTCAATCGCACGACGTTCGGCGCTGGAGAGCGGCTTTACTGTGGCTAGCTTGTCGACGAAGATGCGATATCCGCGATCAGTTGGAATACGACCTGCGCTGGTGTGAGGCTGAGCAATCAAGCCTTCTTCTTCCAGGACCGCCATCTCATTACGAATTGTTGCTGGCGAAATTCCCAATGAATGGTTCTCAGCAATCGCCTTAGAGCCCACTGGCTCTTGGGTTGCGACATATTCTTCGACGATGGCTCGAAGAATCTCGAGTCTACGGTCGCTAGTCATGAGGGTGAGTTTACCTTTGCTCGCCTAAGCGAGCATCTCCTGCGTGATTCTGTCAGCAATCAGGCGCCCCTTGGGGGTTAGCGCAATTGCATCAGGCAGATCGATGATGTGACCGCTCTTGATGTACTCCATTGTCCGTTCATATTGAGCAACAGTCAGAGCTGCCTTGCGCACACCTGCCGGCATGCGAATTGCGAGCATGATGTACTCGGACTTCTTCTGCTCATCATTTAATACTTCAGAATCTTTGATTGGAGATTCTC
>JBEGSV010000020.1:0-8568 GCA_041179685.1 Actinomycetota bacterium | reverse complement strand
GACGCTCCTCGCTTGGCTGCGGCATGATTTCTAATTGAGTAATGCTTGCAGCGCCTTGACGGATAGATGTACCGAGGCAATCTGCACCAGTATCTCCGCCACCGAGAATAACGACATGCTTACCGGCGACATTGATAGGCGGAATTTCTACCTCGCCTAGTGCCTGCTTATTACCCCACGGCAAGAATTCCATCGCTTGATAGATGCCTTTGAGCTCGCGACCCTTAACCGGTAGATCGCGCCATTGTGTTGCGCCGACCGCTAAGAGAACTGCGTCGTATCGCTTACGAAGCGCACTGCCGGTGATGTCGCTACCTGCGGCAACTCCAGGGCGGAAGCGAGTTCCCTCTTGCTCCATCTGCGCCAAGCGACGATCGAGAATGTTCTTCTCCATCTTAAATTCAGGAATACCGTAGCGAAGGAGTCCACCAATCTTGTCCGCGCGTTCAAATACTGCAACGGTATGTCCGGCACGTGTCAGTTGTTGCGCAGCGGCAAGACCTGCAGGTCCTGAACCAATGACAGCAACGGTCTTTCCGGTGAGGCGATCTGGAATCATTGGCTTGACTGCGCCAAATCCAAATGCTTCTTCAATGGTTCGAAGTTCAACCTGCTTGATAGTTACTGCATCGCGATTGATTCCGACCACGCACGCTGTCTCACATGGAGCAGGACAGAGGCGACCGGTGAACTCAGGAAAATTATTGGTTGCATGGAGGCGATCAATCGCATCAGATTTATACCCGCGATACATCAAATCATTCCACTCTGGAATCAAGTTTCCGAGCGGACACCCGTTATGGCAGAAAGGAATGCCACAATCCATGCAGCGACCAGCCTGCTTCTGAAGATGCTCAAAGCTCTGTGGTTCGTAAACCTCGCGCCAATCTTTGATGCGGACATCAACGGGACGACGTTTTGGAGTCTCTCGTGGGGTTGTCATAAAGCCCTTTGGATCAGCCATTTGCTGCAACCTCCATTACATAGTGATCTTCTGGTAAGCCTTCATTAATTGCTCGCTTCATAGAGGCCATCACACGTGCATAGTCACGCGGCATGATCAAAGAGAAGCGAGAAAGTGCTGCATCCCAATCTGCAAGGAGCGACTGAGCGACTTCAGAGCCGGTCTCCTTTGCAAACTCAGAGACTGCATCGTGAAGACGCTCGCGCTCATCTGCCGGAATCGCGAGAACATCGACCATGTCTCCATTGACGAGGGCTGCGTTAAGGTCGAGTACAAATGCGCGTCCACCAGACATTCCCGCGGCAATATTGCGACCTGTACGTCCAAGGATCACAACGGTGCCACCAGTCATGTACTCAAGTGCGTGATCTCCTACGCCTTCAACAACTGCAGTTGCGCCAGAGTTACGGACACAGAAACGCTCTCCGACAAGTCCGCGAATAAAAATCTCACCCGAAGTTGCGCCATACCCGATGACATTTCCAGCGATGACATTCTCATGTGACGGGAAAGTTGCCTTCTCATCTGGACGAAGAACTACGCGTCCTCCAGATATTCCCTTTCCGACATAATCGTTTGAATCACCGAAGAGGCGAATCACCATTCCGCGAGGTGTAAATGCACCCAGTGATTGGCCAGCTGATCCGCGTAGAGTGATATCGATTGTTCCAGTAGGAAGACCTTCAGCACCATATTTACGTGTGATCTCGGCGCCGAGCATTGTTCCGACTGTGCGATTAACGTTGCGCACAGGGAGATCAATAGAAACCTTCTCCCCCTTTGTCAGGGCAGGTGCCGACTTCTCAATCAAGGTGTTATCGAGCGCAACATCGAGTCCATGATCTTGCGATGTGGTGCAATAGAGAGATGACTCGACATCTGGACGAACTAGAAGTGGCGAGAGATCAAGTCCGGCGCTCTTCCAATGATCCACGGCGCGCTTGGTCTCGAGATATTCAACGCGACCGATAGCCTCTTGTAGAGTTCTAAAACCAAGCGCTGCGAGTAATTCACGCACCTCTTCTGCGATGTACTCGAAGAAAGTTTCGACGAATTCTGGCTTTCCTGTAAAACGCGCTCGGAGTTCTGGGTTCTGAGTCGCAACTCCCACCGGACATGTATCCAAGTGGCAGACGCGCATCATGATGCAACCTGAGACGACAAGTGGGGCTGTTGCAAAGCCATACTCTTCTGCACCCAAGAGCGCAGCGATGACAACATCGCGACCGGTCTTGAGCTGACCATCTGCCTGCACCACGATTCGATCGCGGAGTCCATTGAGTAGAAGCGTCTGTTGGGTCTCAGCCAAGCCGAGTTCCCAAGGGGCGCCGGCATGCTTCAGTGAAGTTAAAGGTGATGCACCCGTTCCACCATCGTGGCCTGAGATGAGAACTACATCAGCATGCGCCTTTGAGACGCCCGCTGCAACAGTTCCGACACCAACCTCTGCAACAAGCTTCACGTGAACGCGCGCATCTTTATTGGCATTCTTAAGATCGTGAATCAATTGTGCGAGATCTTCAATCGAGTAGATATCGTGGTGAGGAGGCGGTGAAATAAGACCAACGCCTGGAGTTGAGTAGCGGGCTTTAGCGATCCATGGATAGACCTTGTTGCCAGGCAACTGTCCACCTTCACCAGGCTTTGCACCTTGGGCAATCTTGATCTGAATATCATCAGCATTAACAAGGTAATTACTTGTTACACCGAAGCGACCTGAAGCAACCTGCTTAATTGCAGAGCGCTTGGAATCACCATTTTCAAGTGGGATAAAGCGGATCGGATCTTCGCCACCTTCACCAGTATTGGATTTCGCTCCAAGACGGTTCATTGCAATCGCAAGAGTCTCGTGAACTTCTGCTGAAACAGATCCATAGGACATTGCGCCAGTAGAGAAGCGCTTGACGATCTCAGAGATTGGTTCTACTTCATCAATCGAAATTGGTGAGTTGGTTTTGAGTTCAAAGAGGCCACGAAGAGTCATGAGCGCCTTGCTCTGATCGTTGACCTGAGTCGTGTATCGCTTAAAGATGTCGTAGCGCTTATTGCGTGTTGAGTGCTGTAGCGCAAAGACTGTCTCTGGATTGAAGAGGTGTGGCTCGCCGTCGCGACGCCATTGATATTCACCGCCTACTGCAAGTTTCTTTGCACCAGGAATCTCACCACCTACTGGATAGGCTAAGAAGTGGCGCTTGATTGTCTCTTCTGCGATGACATCGAGATCAACTCCACCAAGACGTGAGGTAGTTCCCACAAAGAACTCATCCACCACTTCCTGCGCAATACCAATCGCTTCAAAGACCTGAGCTCCGGTGTAGGAAGAAATTGTTGAGATGCCCATCTTTGACATAACTTTTAGCACGCCCTTACCGAGCGCCTTGATGGTGTTACGGACTGCCTTCTCTGGAGAGATTCCAGTGATAACGCCCTGTCGAACAAGGTCTTCGGCAGATTCCATTACGAGATATGGATTTACCGCTGCAGCGCCATAGCCAACGAGGAGAGCCACATGGTGCACTTCGCGGACATCTCCCGCCTCGACAATCAGACCTACCTGAGTACGAGTCTTCTCGCGAATCAGATGGTGGTGAACAGCCGCGGTAAGGAGAAGGGATGGAATTGGGCAATCTTCGGCATCGCCATCGCGATCAGAGAGAACGATGACATGCGCGCCATCCTTAATCGCCTGCGAGACCTCAAGCTTGATCTCTTCCAAACGTTGGCGCAGAGTGTTGCCATCACCTGTGACTGGGAATAAGCCGCGTACAACATATGCGGCGAGCTCTGGATACTCATCATCGACGTTGATGTTAATAATCTTTGCGAGTTCATCGTTATCGATAACCGGGAAGGCCAGTGAAATTTGTTTACATGAATCAGGGCCTGGATCAAGCAGGTTATGTTCTGGACCGATGGATCCACCGAGGCTAGTAACTAACTCTTCACGAATCGCATCAAGCGGTGGGTTTGTTACCTGCGCGAAGAGCTGAGTGAAGTAATCAAAGAGAAGACGTGGCTTATTGGAGAGCGCAGCGATGGGAGTATCGGTACCCATAGAACCCAAAGCTTCTCCCCCGGACTTCGCCATCGGAGCGATAATGATCTTAAGCTCTTCTTCGGTATATCCAAATGCCTTTTGGCGACGGACGACAGATTTATGTGGATAGATGATGTGCTCACGAGCTGGAAGCTCGGAGAGCTTCACCATTCCCTCTGAGAGCCACTGACCGTAAGGCGCTGCATCTGCGAGTGAATCTTTAATCTCATCATCTTCAATAATGCGACCAGATTCGATATCAACTAAGAACATCTTTCCTGGTTGTAAGCGACCCTTGCGGACAATCTTCTCTGCCGGGAAATCGAGAACTCCAACTTCAGATGCAAGAACAACCAGGCCGTCATCTGTCACCCAGTAACGTGATGGGCGAAGTCCATTGCGATCTAGAACTGCGCCGACCTGGTGGCCATTTGTGAATGTGACACATGCTGGACCATCCCAAGGTTCCATCATGGATGCATGGAAGGCGTAGAAGTCGCGACGCTTCTGTGACATCGTTGCATGGTTCTCCCACGCTTCTGGAATCATCATCAAGACAGAGTGTGGAAGTGAACGACCACCAAGGTAGAGAAGCTCAAGGACTTCATCGAATGAAGCTGAATCTGAGCCTGACATCTCAACGATCGGAAAGATGCGGTCGAGATCCTCGCCAAAGTGTTCGCTCTTAAGAAGAGATTCACGGGCGCGCATCCAGTTGCGATTTCCTTTAACGGTATTGATTTCACCGTTGTGGGCGATAAAGCGATATGGGTGTGCAAGTGGCCATGATGGGAATGTATTTGTGGAGAAACGTGAGTGAACTAGTGCAAGTGGCGAGACCACGCGCTCATCGCTGAGGTCAGGGAAGAACTCCTCCAGTTGACCGGTTGTGAGCATTCCCTTGTACACAATAGTTTGTGATGAAAGTGATGGAAAATAGAGATCGAGTGAGTGCTCAGCGCGCTTGCGAAGACAGAAGACCTTGCGATCTAAATCCAGGCCCGATTCACCATTTTTGCCTGCGATAAATAGTTGTTGGAAATCAGGCATGACCGAGAGAGCAGTCTTGCCAAGTGATGTCGAGTTAATCGGAAGTTGGCGCCACCCTAGGACTACCAAACCTTCTTCATTTGCTAGCTTCTCAATCTCGCCTTTGAGATCTTTTCCTTGACCTGCCGCATCTCGCGCAACAAATGCGATACCTGTTGCATAAGAACCTTCTGCTGGAAGCGTAAAGCTAACTTCTGCGCGATAGAAAGCATCTGGAACGCGAATGAGAATTCCGGCGCCATCGCCTGAATCAGGCTCTGCACCGGATGCGCCGCGGTGTTCAAGGTTGCGTAGCGCGGTCAGCGCCTGTGCAACGATTTCATGTGTAGCGACTTTATTGAGAGTTGCGACCATTGCAACGCCGCAAGCATCGTGCTCATTGGCAGGGTTATAGAGCCCCTGTGGCTGAGGATAGTTAGATTGAAGTGCCATCGTGTTCGTCTCTCTTCACGCAGATACTGACGCGGGGACGACGATGGCCCGTGTTAAGAGCGAAAGGGTAGCAACCGGAAGGGGCTGTTGCCCACTTAAATCTTGATATTGAAGCGCTAAATCTCTGCCGGTTAGGCAACGGCTACGTGGAAGAGCTGGCCGATTCCAGCGGTGATTGCCATACCGAGGCATCCGCCGACCAGGACTCGCATCGTTGGAATGAGAAGCTTTGAGCCTGCCGTCTTAGCGCCAACTGCCCCAGCTAGAGCCAAGCCAACGATTGTGATGGCAACGATCGAGAGGGTAATCGAGCCTACCGTTGGCGCAAATGCTCCAATAAATGGGATGAGGCCGCCAATAGCAAAGGAGATCGCAGATGCAATCGAAGCCTGAAGTGGTCGCGCCTTGCTATGGGGATGGTGTCCGAGTTCGTCGCGAAGGTGGGCGCCAAGTGGATCTCTCTCTGAGAGTTGTATCGCAACCTGTCGAGCCAGAGGTTCGTCGAGTCCACGTTCTTGGTAGATCAAGACCAACTCTTCTAATTCACCTTCTGGATCGATCCGAAGATGTTCGATTTCAAGGAGGCGATCTGACTCTTCAATATCCGTCTGCGATGAAACCGAGATGTACTCACCAACCGCCATCGAGAGAGCGCCAGCTGCAATTCCGGCAATGCCAGTTGAGATAATAATTGCCTTTGCATTATCGAGAGAGGCGCTTGCCGCCGCAACGCCCACCATCAGTGATGCAGTTGAGACGAGTCCATCATTGACACCGAGTACTGCGGCGCGAAGCCAGCCGGCGCGATGCGCTTTATGATCGCGATTACGGATTCTTACCTCTTCCAGGCCCATATTGTTACCTTATCGCGAGTTGAAAGAGAATCTTCGCAGCGCCACCAAAGCCCCCAAGCCCACTGCAATCGATACAAAGACATTGACTCGAATCCCCGCAATGAGATTTGCCTCGTCGATTCGAATGAGCTCAAAGGCGAGACGACCTATGCAATACGTCGCGATATAGAGCGAGAAGGTTTGGCCACCCTTGAGCTTTCCACCAAATCGAATAAGGAGAAAGCCTGCGAGTGCACACCAGATAGATTCATAGAGAAATGTAGGGTGGAAGGTAAGGAAATCTTTATATCCTTCAGGTCGCGCCCACCGTGGAATCTCTAACGCCCACGGAAGATTTGTAGGAGCGCCAAAGAGTTCTGCGTTAAACCAATTGCCCCATCGACCGATTGCTTGGGCAAAGACGATTCCGGGCGCAAGGGCATCCAGGAAGAACCTAAATGGCGGAAGCTCTCGCGTGCGAGCCAAATATCTATAGGCAATAAATGCCCCGAGCCCACCGAGTGAAATCGCTCCCCAAATACCGAGCCCACCCTGCCAAATTTTGAGAATATCTTGAGGGCGTCCACTTGCACCAAAGAATCTCTCAGGCGTTGTCACTACATGATAGAGACGTCCACCTAACACTCCAGCAGGAACAGCGATAATTGCCACATCACTTACGATGCCTCGTGCTTCAGGATATGCAGCAAGAAATCTGCGATTGCCTAACCAGATTGCAAGTGCAACGCCAGAGATGATGCAGATCGCATAGAGGTGAACTGCAAATGGGCCAATTTCAACTACCGAAACGCTCGGCGTTGGAATTGAGTTCGGCATATTAACCGCGCTCTACCGCTGCCTTGAACTTATCAGCATTGAAGTATTCGCTATTGCGATCGATCTCTTTGCCATTGACAAAGACTGTTGGTGTGGAGTTAACGCCAGCCTTTGAACCGGCCTCGGCAACCTTTGCAACCCAACCTTCATATTTGAGCTCCTTGACGCAGCTCTTAAATGATTCGCTAGTAAGACCTGAAGCCTCGCCGATGGCGATTAAGCGATCAGCAGACCACTCACCTGAGTTTTCAGCACCTGGCTGATTTGCGTAGAGGCCAAGGTGGAAGTCCAGGAACTTATCCTCATCGTTAGAACATGCAGCTGCATTTGCAGCAAGTACAGACTCAGTTCCAAGGAAAGAGAGAATGTTGAAACGGACCGCTGCCTTCTTTTCTGTGATGAGTGAGTTGATGTATTCGCCATTGAGGCCTTCAAATTGCTGGCAGATTGGGCACTGGAAATCTTCATAAATATCTACGACCGGAAGAGTCTTATCCTCGGTGTTAAATGAGATTGCATACCCGTTATCTGCAGAAACAGTTGCTGGGATCTCTTGAGAAACAGTTCGATTCTTTGAAAGCACTGTTGGAACCACCATGATCGCCGCAACGGCTACGACTACTCCGATGACGAGGTAGCGAGTGAAATTATCTTTTCCACCCTTAGGAGCGTTCTTCTGTGCCATGGAGATTCCTCTTTCGATTAGCTATCTTCGGTCTTGAGATTTGGGTAAATATAAGGGCTATTGGCCACGAACGCCCAGAGATAGCTCGCGCGCCAACTCTGTGACTTTTATGAGACCTTCTTCGATATTTGGAGCATCAAGTATCGCCTTTACGAAGGCCGATCCCACAATGACTCCATCTGCATAAGCAGCTACTGCACGTGCCTGTTCGCTGGTTGAGACTCCGAGGCCAACGGCGACCGGCAGATCGGTTGTTGTGCGAATGCGCGCAACCAACCCTTCTGCTCCAGAAGAGATTGAGGCGCGAGCACCGGTGACTCCCATGATGCTTGCTGCATAGACAAATCCCCCACACTGCGCAGTGACCTTTGCCAACCGTTGATCAGAGGTGCTGAGGGCGACGACATAAATCGGGTTGATCGCTGAATCCTCGACTGCCGAGAGCCACTCGCCAGATTCTTCAATTGTGATATCTGGATGAATAACACCTGAGCCGCCACGAGCGGCGATTGCTTCGGCAAATTTCTTAACGCCATACTTTTCAATTGGGTTCCAATAGGTCATCACCACAGATGGAACTCCGGCATTGACGGCAACTTCTAGCGCGTTGAGAACATCCTCGGCGCCGGTCCCATTATTGAGCGATGTAACTGCAGCTTCTTGGATTGTTGGGCCATCCATAACTGGATCGCTATATGGGAAACCAATCTCGATGGCATCTGCCCCGCCA
>JBEGSV010000019.1:0-9090 GCA_041179685.1 Actinomycetota bacterium | reverse complement strand
GAATCAATTGGCAGATACATAAAAGGAATTCCGTGGGATTCAACGAGACTTCTTAAATCTTCTCGATTAGAGATGACGAGTGGAATCTCAACCGGCATCTCATTGAGCTCGAGCAAGTAGAGCAGATCGCGCAAACAATGGCTCTCCTTCGTTACCAGTACTAATGCACGAGGCTTCTGATCTGTTGGGCGAATATGGAGCGATGGTTGGAACTGAGCGAGGCCCGCTTGCAGGACCTCAGTTGCCCGTTCGAGAGATTGTGCGGATTCAAAACGAGTACGCATCACGAAGGTGTTTGTGGCGTGATCAGTGAATTGCTGATTCTCAATGATGTTGCCCTCTGCTGCCAAGACAGCGCTGGTCATGGCATGAACAATGCCGGGCTGATCAGCACATTGCAGGGAAGCGATTAAATCCATAGGTGGATTCTAGAGAGTTAATGCTTAATGGTAAATCGCTGCATACTTGCAGGCGCCCACCAGTTACGCTCACCGAAGAGGCGCATCAGAGCGGGAACCAAAAGCCCTCGAACGATCGTTGCATCAAGCATCACAGCAAGGGCAACACCAAATCCCATTGATTTAATTGAAGTGACACCGCTGAGCACAAATGATGCAAAGACAACGGCAAGCAATACAGCGGCAGCGGTAATGATTCGAGCAGATCGCTGTAGACCGATGGCTACCGCATCCTCATTTGATTTACCGGCATCATGCTCTTCGCGAATACGTGAGAGCAGGAAGACTTCATAATCCATAGATAAGCCAAAGACCACGACTGCAATCAAGATGACAATTGAGGTATCGAGTGCGCCGGTAACGGTGAAGTCACCAACAAGCCATTTGAGGTGGCCATCGATAAATACCCATGTGAGCACGCCCATTGTGGCTGCAAGTGAGAGCACATTGAGAATGATTGCCTTAATCGGCAAGATGATCGATCCAGTAAAGAGGAAGAGCAGAATTAGTACGCTGATTGCAATCCATCCAAATGCAAGTGGAAGCGTTGAAGCAATTCCGTCCTGTGAATCTGTGTAATCAGCTGCAACTCCACCAATCATGGTTCCTGCAGGTTCATTTAGGTCACGTAGATCGTGAATTAACTTCTGTGCCTCTGGAGATCTTGGCAACATCGAATGTATCGCTGTGACACGTAAATCCTCACCATATGCACGAGCAGGGTTAACAAGTACTACGCCATCTACCTTTGCGACAGCTGCGAGATAAGCATTTACCTCATCGCTCTTTGCGACACCACCGGGAATAATGATTTCAATTGGATTACCGGTCTGCCCAGGGAATCGCTCTGCCTGAACTGCAGTTGCAATTGCTGCCGGATTTGATGCCGGCAGCGTTCGTGAATCAGTCTGTGAGAACTTTGCATTTGTAAGTGGCGCTGCGAGCACTCCGAGAACAATGAGCGAGAGAACGGTTACTGAAACAGGGCGACGCATCACAAAGCGCGCAGTTTGAGCCCAGCGACCTTCCTCCTTAGGAGTGATCGCGCTTCGGCGAATGACACCCTTATCAATCTTGGTTCCAACGAGGGCAAGGATTGGTGGCAGTCCGCAGAGCGCGCCTACAACTGCAAGTGCAACTACTGAGACACCGGCATATCCAAATGATTTGAGGAATGGCAGCGGGAAGAAGATGAGAGACATCAGAGTGACAAGTACGGTCAAGCCTGAATAGAAGACAGTCTTTCCAGCCGTTGCCATCATCGTGACAATAGATTCTTCAACGCTCTTTCCATGATGAAGCTCTTCACGGAAACGATTAACCATCAGCAAGGCGTAATCGATTCCAAGACCTAGCCCCATGCCTGTTACGAGATTGAGCGCATAGACGCTGACATCAGTAAAGAGGGTGAGTAGGTAGAGAACGAAGAATGCACCGAGAATCGCAGCAACTCCCACAATTAAAGGCATCGCAGAAGCGGCCAAAGCACCGAAGACAAAGGCGAGCAAGATGAAGGTGAGCGGAATCGATATAGATTCAGAGAGTTTGAGATCTTTACCAATTTTTTCGGTGATTGCATTACCAATCACTCCGAAGCCACCGGCATAGAGATCAAAGCCGTCAATTTTTCCGTCGTAGCTCTCCTGAAATATTTTTCCGAGCTCTTGGCTCTTGGGACTAAAGGCCTCGCCATCGCCGTAAATAAGAATGTAAGCTGCATTTCCATCGCTTGACTTCAGTGATGGTGCACCACCGGATGTCCAGTAGGAAAGTGTCTTCGATACGCCTTCTTCGGCGCCTATCTTCTTCTCGAGTGCAATAGCACGTGCGGCAACGGTTGGGTCATCAACACTTGTTCCAGCATCGACCATCACAACAATCGCTGGATCTGATTCATTGAGAGTCTCGCTGATGTACTCGTAGACCTTGTATGAATCACTTGAGGCGATTGAGTACCCGCCTGAATCAAGTCGGTTAAATACCTGTGTGCCAACTCCACCTGCAACCAGGATTGAGATAACAAAGGTAATAACTGCGATTTTCTTACGGCGGACGGCAAAGTGGCCAAGTTTTTCGAACATGGAGGAAGTATGCAGGAGTAGACTGCACTCGTCCTGTTTGAAAGGGGGTCTAACGCTGTGAGTAATATCTTTCCTGAAACAACTGATGATGAACGCGACCCTCGTGAGGATCAAGCCGAGCTAGATCGACGTGAGGCTGAAATTAAAGGTGATCGCCCGCCTCATCACGGCGGCTAATCTGCAGAGGCAGGCTTTGGTGCTGAATCAGTCTTGTAGAAACCAGAGCCTTTAAAGACGACTCCAACGTTGCTGTAAACCTTCTTGACCTCTCCCTTGCATTCAGGGCATTCGGTGAGGGCGTTATCGCTAAATGATTGAACAATCTCAAAGGCATGGCCGCAGGCGCTGCATGCATATTGATATGTAGGCATCAGATGTGACCTTTCTCGATGTGATTTAACGCTCTTCGACTGGTGCCATAGTCTAAAGAAGTGAGACGATAGGCGCGAATCAACGCCTCAAGGGGGACACATGAAGAAGGTTCTGAGCGCATCAATCGCTCTAATAGCTCTACTCATCTCACCTGCCGCACAGGCAAACACACTTGTCTCATCAAGTCCATCAGCTGGCCAATCCTTAGAGGCGGCACCTAGCGCAGTGACAATCACAACTGAGCTCCCCATCATGGATGCAGGAAACGATGTGGTCGTCACTGATCCATCAGGAATCCGTGTCGATGATGGAACTCTCACCATCGCAGGAAATGAAGCAGTCGCAGGTCTTAAGAATTTTGTTCGCTCAGGTATCTACACAGTCACCTACACACTTCTTGCCGAAAATGATGTTCCACTGACAGGTTCATTTACATTTAACTTTGCAGAACCAACTGTTGTTGCAACGATTGCACCAGAGCCAACTCAAACTCCAACACCATCTGGCAATAATGCCGGAACAACAATCTTCGTTCTCGGACTTTTGCTGGCGGCTCTTGTTGTGACAGTCGCGCTCGCTCGTTACGCTCGAAAGTTATATAGCGAGCGATGATTCTCAATCAAGGCGCGTTTTATTTACTCGCCTTTGCAACCATTGGAACTTTGCTTGCCTCATCGCTCTTTGTTACGAATAACGATGGAGCGCTAACGGCAAACGGGCTCAAGATAAAGAAGAGCGCAACCCTCCTTGCCTCACTTTGGTTCCTCTCCGCATTTTTAGCTGTCATTTTCAAAGTTTCACAGATTCTTGATGTTCCATTTGTAGAAGCCTTTGATGGAGCAACGCTTAACTCTTATCTCACACAGACCGATCTCGGCCAAGCAATGTTCATTCAGATAATTGGGCTCGCTTTGGTCGCGATTGTGCTTCCTTTCTTTAAGCGCGCTCTGCCTTTAATTATTCTTATGGGGATTGCGTTGATTTCGCTTGTCTCTCCCATCTTTCAAAGTCATGCAGCTGCCAGCGGATCACATGCCCTTGCTATTGGCGCCCTCGTTACCCACGTCATCGCACTCTCCCTTTGGGTGGGCGGATTATTTGGTGTTCTCTATATTCCTCTCGAAGAGCGAACCACAGCTCTTTATCGTTTCTCTCAGGTAGCGCTATGGGCAGCTATCGCAGTTGTTTTGAGCGGAGTAGCTACAAGTTGGACTCGACTCAACGATAAATCTGCCTGGGGTACTCAATATTCATATGTAGTGATTGCAAAGGTAGTGCTCACAGTCGCTCTTCTTGCAATGGGTTATGCCAATCGCAAGGCGCTTGAATCAAAGGATCAACTTCGCCTGCAGGAGCTACTTCGCCTCATTGGGGTTGAGGCGATGGTGATGGCATCGGTTGTCTTTATGGGAAGTTGGCTCTCACAGATTCAACCGCCAATCGGCGATGTAACACAACTGTCAGCTGCTGAGCTATTGGTAGGACAGAAAACCCCACCGCCACCGTCCCTAATAAATATTCTCAAGCTTTATAACCCAGATGCGCTGATGATTGCGCTCTTGATTACTGCAGTTGCGCTCTACATCAAAGGTGTCGCGGTTTTGAAAGCACGTGGCGATGCTTGGCCAATTGGTCGCACGATTGCATTTGCAACAGGAATCGCGCTGATTGATTTTGCGACATCAGGTGGGCTAGGTGTTTACGCGGTCTTCTCCTTTGAATACCACATGATTGCGCATATGTTGCTGGGAATGATTGCCCCAATTGGTTTAGTTCTTGGCGCACCAATTACATTGGCTTTGCGAACTCTTCCGCAGAGTCGAGATGGAAAAGAACGTGGAGTAAGAGCGCTTGCACTCACCCTTCTTCATTCTAAGTATTCTGTGATACTCACCAACCCCATCACTGCGTTAGCGCTCTTTGATGGCTCACTCTTCGTTCTCTACTTCACCGATTTATTCGGTTTCCTGATGCAAAATCATGCAGGTCACATCTTGATGAATATCCACTTCATTCTTGTGGGCTTCTTATTCTTCAATGTGATTATTGGAATCGATCCAAGCCCTCGTAAGTACCCACACATTATTCGTATCGTGATTCTCTTTGGCGCTATGAGTCTTCATGCATTCTTCTCAATTGCGCTCATGTCTACATCTACTTTGATTGATGGCGGTTATTACGCCTCATTGAGAACTCCATGGGTGACCGATCTATTGTCAGATCAGAATTCAGGCGGAAGCGTCGGTTGGGCGATGGGAGAAGTCCCAATCATCCTTGCGCTCATCGCGACCTTCATCCTCTGGAACCGCGAGGATAAGCGTGAGGCTGTACGTATAGATCGCAATGAGGCACGCTTAGCAGCGATGGGTGAACCCGATGAACTTGCACAGTACAACGCCTACTTGAATACACTTACTAAGCGCGATCTCAACGAGGAGAAGAAATGACGCTCAAAGATGTTTATGTACTGCCACAGGAGTACAACGATCTCCGTGACTCAGTTCGAGCACTGGCTGAGAAAGAGATTGCACCATTTGCTCATGCAGTCGATGAAGATCATCGCTATCCGCAAGAGGCGCATGATGCACTCCTCAAAAGCAGCCTCTTTGCCGCGCACGTCCCAACTGAGAATGGTGGCGATGGAGCAGATGCTCTCGCTGTTGTCATCATTATCGAAGAGATTGCACGCGTCTGTGGTTCTGCCTCACTTATTCCTGCAGTAAATAAACTTGGATCTTTCCCGCTCATTCTTGGTGGAAGCGAAGAGCAGAAGAATAAGTGGCTACCTCAACTCGCTAAGGGCAAAGGCTTCTCATACTGTCTCTCAGAATCAGAGGCGGGCTCTGATGCAGCAGCTCTTAAAACAAAGGCAGAGCGCGTTGGCGATAACTGGGTAATTAACGGCAGCAAAAAGTGGATTTCAAATGCTGGCGTCTCAGAGTTCTACACTGTTATTGCACAGACCGATCCATCACTTGGTTCAAAGGGAATCACTGCATTCGTAGTAGAAAAGAGCGATCCAGGAATTTCCTTTGGAGCACCTGAAAAGAAGATGGGTTTCCGCGGTTCTCCAACCCGTGAGGTCTATTTCGATAATGTAACTATCGGAGATGATCGCCGGATCTCTGAAATTGGCAAGGGCTTCGCTCTTGCGATGGATACTTTGGATCACACTCGTATCACTATCGCTGCACAAGCTCTTGGCCTGGCACAAGGTGCATTTGATGCGGCGAAGAAGTATTCGCATGAGCGCAAGCAATTTGGCAAGGAGATCTTTGATTTCCAAGGAATCCAATTCATGTTGGCTGATATGGCCATCGCAATCGAATCTGCTCGCCAGCTAACTTATGCTGCAGCAGCAAAGTCAGAGCGCAATGATGCAGACCTCAAGTTCTTCTCAGCAGCCTGTAAGACACTTGCCACCGATGTGGCGATGAAGGTGACTACCGATGCAGTGCAGATTCTTGGCGGCTACGGATATGTCAGCGACTACCCAGTCGAGCGCATGATGCGAGATTCGAAACTCACCCAGATCTATGAGGGCACAAATCAGATTCAGCGCATAGTTATCGCACGTAATCTTCCATGAACACGCTCTTTGATCCACTCACTCTCCGTTCTGTAACTTTTAAGAACCGAGTCTGGGTCTCGCCAATGTGCCAATACTCAGCAAATGATGGTTTTGTCGGTGAATGGCATCAGGTTCACTTGGGTTCATTTGCTACCGGTGGAGTTGGAATGATCATGGTTGAGGCAACCGGTGTTGTTCCAGAAGGTCGCATCTCTATTGGATGTCCTTCTATTGAAGATGACGAACATGCTGAAGCATTTAGACCGATGATTGATTTCGCTCACCAATATGGCGTGAAGATGGGAATTCAATTGGCCCATGCTGGTCGCAAAGCATCGACGATGCGCCCAGGTTCAGATCACCTCATGGCGAGTGAAAGTGAAGGAGGATGGCAGGCGGTCTCACCTTCACCGATTGCTTTTCACGGTTATCCAGAGCCACGTGAGCTCACAAATTTAGAGATCAAACTTCTAGTCCGTGACTTTGCGGCTGCGGCGGTGCGCGCAGTTGAAGTTGGCTTCGATGTTATCGAAATTCATGCTGCTCATGGATATTTACTTCACCAGTTCTATTCTCCGCTAGCAAATACTCGTACCGATGAATACGGCGGAGATTTTGAAGGTAGGACGAGATTTTTAGTTGAGGTAGCGCAAGCAATTCGAGAAGCGATTCCTGAAGGCACGCCGCTGCTTGTCAGAATCTCTGCCACTGATTGGGTCGATGATGGCTGGAACGTCATTGATTCAATTGAACTTTCGAAGATTCTAAAGGTGATTGGCGTCGATCTGATTGATGTCTCAACGGGAGGAAACCTCCATAACGCACCTATTAAGGCGACCCCAGGTTTCCAAGTTCCATTTGCAGCTGCGATCCGCAACGAAGCAGGGATTCCGACTTCTGCTGTTGGCTTGATTACCGAACCAGAGCAAGCTCAATACATCATCGAAACCGGTGAAGCAGATGCAGTCTTCCTCGCACGTGCAATGCTCCGCAATCCACGCTGGGCGCTATCTGCCTCAGAGAAACTTGGCGTAAAGATTGATTGGCCTGCTCCACTAGATCGCGGCCGAACACTTAACTAAAAACTCTTACCAACTATCCATCGCTACATCCCACGATTCACGTGGAAGGTCATGCTCCATCCTTTCAAAGCGATAGACGACCCCATGTTTCCAGGCGCGCAGATGTGGAAGTGCTCGGTCATAGAAACCACCACCCTGTCCCAGGCGATATCCGTCGGGATCAATGGCCAGCGCAGGGACCAAGACAAGATCGATGAGATCCAGATTAGAGAAGATTTCACCGACAGGTTCGTGGAACTTTCCATTTTGCTTTAAATTCTCTGCACTTCCATTCCACTGCACCCACTCGATATCTTCGCCATTTACCCGAGGAAGTAGAAGTGTCTTTCCCGCACCAATAAATCTTTGATTGAGTTCTCGAGTATCAGGTTCGGTGCCATAGGAATAGTAAGAGGCAATCACTGAAGCTTGTGAAATTTCTGGGATTTCTAATAGGTGTAAGAGATTGTGTTCTACATAACGTTCTTCACGTTGTGCGCGCAGGCGACGGCGCAAGTTTGCTTTCATATCTGCGCGACTGGTTGCCATTGAAATCCCCTAGAAGTGAGCCTTTAACAAGTAAGGTTACTGTCTATGTCCGATCGTGTGCGCGTTGATGAGGTACTTACCTCGCTATTAAATCTCTGCACCCCGCTCGAACCATTTGATATGCCGCTTCTCGATGCTCATGGCGCAACTCTGGCTGAAGATGTCTATGCCGGCGAACGACTTGTCATGAAATCAGGTAGCCGCATCCGCTCTACTCAGATTGGTCTCGCTGCATCAATCGGTCTCGATCATCTGCCTACCCGTCCACATCCACGTGTTGTCGTAATCTCAGCCGGCCCCGATCTGGTCGAGCCAGGCATTAGCCTGAAAGATCAAGAAGAGTACGAGACGAATTCGTGGCTCCTGACAACGGCAGTCAGAGAAACAGGTGCCGTCGCCTATCGTGTTCACTCTATCCCTGAGAATGAAGACCAATTAAAGGATGCAATTGAAGATCAATTGGTCCGTGCAGATCTCATCATCATTTCGGGCGAACGTCACGATGACTCATTTGATTTAATCACCCGCACCTTGCAACAGCTCGGAGATGTCACTGCAGTTGAGGTAGCAATTGATTCAAGCGGGCGACATAATTTTGGGACAATCGGCCCTGACAAGGTGCCAGTGGTGACATTGCCGGGCGACCCTATCGCTGCCTACATTTCTTTCGAACTACTTGTGCGCCCAATGATTCGCACCATGCTTGGCGCATCAACTATCCACCGCCCATCTGTAAAGGCGCGCTTAGAGAAGGGTCTCTCTTCCACCGAAGGAGTCCGCTCCTATGTTCGCGGTCTTCTCAGCGAGGATGGCAAGTCGGTAGCGCCTTTAGGATCGCAGGATGAGCAGGCAACTTTGTCTGATGCCAACGCTCTGATTGCTGTTTCAGAGAACGAGGGCGATGTTGCAGCCGGCGCCGAAGTAACTGTTGTTGTTCTCGAACGACGTTACATCTAACTCTTGACCATGTGGCCAATTTCTCTGCGTGGTGAGCAGAT
>JBEGSV010000018.1:0-4512 GCA_041179685.1 Actinomycetota bacterium | reverse complement strand
TTGCAGATGGTCAGATCCTCGCAACCCCTGAAAGCGCCACTGCTTCGACAGATACCGCGACAGTCACAGCAGATACCTCAACAGTTATTGCTCCAACAATTCCCACTGTTGCGACAGGACGTTCACTAAGCGGTCGATGGACTTCACTCGATTGGTCTGCAAATGGCCTCGACTCACTCGGCTTTGGCGGACTCTATGTCGATGCCAAGACTGCAAATGAATTTGTAAACCACGTCTTTATCGACGTACTCCCAACATTTACAAACGCTGATAAAAAGGTAAAGGTTGCTACTCAGGTTGATAAGCCAACCTATGCAGTCAGCATGGATCCAGACACTTACATCTCGGTCACAGTAAAGACCGGAGAAATTAAGCCAGGAGTTCTCGTTGGTGTAGGAACAAACTTCGCCGGTGATTACAGCTCTGCAAATGGTCTCTCCACAATTAAGTTCTCTGGCAGTCCAGTTACAGTGGCGCTCGCTGCCAAGTCTGCTGATTGCTCAGGAGAAACAGGCGTTGCCAAGGCCAATGTTCGCCAGCTTCAAGCGATGCTCTTTATCAATAATGAAGGTCAATCAGCATTCGGCGTTGAGGGAACATCCGGTGACATGGTCGTATCTTCAAACGGAGTCTGCGATCTCAGCACCCCAGTATGGAACGCTGAGAATAAGGAGTTCGCATGGACAGCGGCTGCACCTCACTTTGCCGCTGATGGCGTAACACCTAATATCGGTTTCTACAAAGCTGTTATCCCTGCTGCAGATGCAAAGCTCCTCTGGGGTCTTGATAATGTTAACGATGCAGTTAAGGCGCTCTCGGTTCAGGTCATTACCGATGGTTCAGTAACAACTGCAGCTGTTGCAACAGTTGGCGTTAAGAGCGGAAAGATCATCATCGATGTATCAGGCTTCGGATATTCACGTCCAAAGCTCAAGATTGCGTTGAAGAAGAGCTGGAAGCCTGCGACAACGATGCTCAACAAGACAACAATTACCTGCGTGATGGGTAAGTCAGTGAAGAAGATCACCGCAGTAAAGCCAACATGCCCTAAGGGTTACAAGAAGAAGTAACTCGAATAATCAATCCGATGAAGAGATTACTTGCGATTCTAATAGGGGGAGCGGTCCTGATGGGACCGCTCTCCTCTATCAGTATTGCTGCAGATACCCCAGATGAGTACTGGACACCAATCGCATCACCACAGGGTGAAGGGTGGAGATCTCTTTATATTGGCGATAACACGACGCTTAATCGCGAGCCATCAACGCTATATGCCGAAGAAGAACGGGTTGGAAATACCAATCCAATTTCGTATCACTGTGCAGATGTTGACTCACCAAAGTGTGTCGAACTCAAACGAATTGCGGCAAGCGCTTTCTTGCAGCCATGTTCTGATGCAATTGTCACTAACTGCATCGAGTCCTTCTATGCAATTGATTCAAGTGGCCAGCGAGTCAACGCTGAACAACCGGTAAATTACCCAACAAAAGCTAAATGGGATTTTGCTGGCAACGATGCGCTCAACCTGCCAACTGGCGGAACGCCAACTGTCTGGACAATTCCGGGAGTCTCACATGGCGGAGGCAATAACCAGTACATGGTGCAGGCTTTTGTCAGAGGCGGTCTTGATAAGCCTGCAAATACCAAGGTAACAAATGAACAATTTAATTTTTGGGATCTAATCGTTAACGTCTCACCGGTAACGCTTGTATCTGGGCGCTACTCTCAACAAGTTGCTACCGACTACACCGAGACTCCCGAGAAGACTCCACGAGGCGTGATGCATCCATCTATCGATGAATGGCGTTATTGCGCGATGGTGGGAGATGGAAATTGCCAGAAACGACAGGCATTTCCAGAGAATGTGAAATTTGGCGTCAAGATTAGATTGCAGAAGAAGATTGCGGGATGGTTGCACGGAAGAATTTACAATCCAGATGCAACTATTAATGTGCTCGCAAATAATTCGCAGACCATCGAGGTCAGCGCCCTTCCAATCCGCGTGCCAGTTGTGGGCGAATGGTTTAGGTGGAGCGAACTCTCACCAGGGATTCAGCAATATGTATTAGATGGCAAGGTTTATGGTGGGCAAGGTATGTTCACTACAAAGAATCAAGCCAATGGTAATTTCCAAGAGATGGTCGGCACCTCAGGTCAGCAATCTTTTGATGCGCTCTCGTTATGGCTACCTCAACTCAAAGATAAGGCGAGTGCCAACCCTTCAACGTGGGCTTTTTATACTCTCAATGAAGGTGAGCTCTCAGACGCTAGTCGATGTATTCGAGATGCAAAGGAGCTCGTTGGTTTAGTAACCACAAATGCAACGGTCTACGCCGCGGGGACGCCATCCTTTAACGCAGAGACACAATCTCTGGATTACAAAGTTATGGCCCCACATCTCACATCTAAGGGCGAGGTATTCAAAGGAACATACGATCTAAGAATTAAGGCAGATATCGCTCGTTGCATCTATGGATTTAGCAAAGCGCCAATCCAGGCATCGGTCTCGATCCTCTCGGAAGATGGCACAACCCAGACTGCGACTTACACAGTCAATGAGCGCGATGGCTGGCTGAGCCTTTCGGCGAATGGCTTTACATATTCTGCGCCAACGATCCAGGTAAAGCTCTTCCAGGCCCAACCTGCGGCAACCCCAACGCCATCGGTGACGGCTGAGCCTGAGCTGACCACCCAGGCGGCTCCGGCGGCGAAGAAGAGCACGATTACATGTGTAAAGGGCAAAGTGAAGAAGAAGATCACCGCAGCTAAGCCGACCTGCCCGAAGGGCTATAAGAAAGTCAATCGATGAGAAAGGCTTCTTTATTCTTTTCGGTTGTAATTGCGCTTGGATTACTTCAACCGCTGAATGCTCATGCTGATGGCAGCACAAGTGGGTGGTCAACAATTCCGGAGGCAGGCACAAGCGTTGGAGTTCTTGGTGCAACATTTGCGGAAGATCTCGCTGATACCACCGACGGAGCTTCTTTTGTTCGAAAGGGCGACGATGAAGTTTGTACCTCAGTGGCGGATGCTTCCTGTTCAGGTGGATATGCGCAGATACTCCTTCCACCATGTGAAATAGATGATTCATCCCTTTGCGTAATCGGACTCAAACTTGGACAGGGAAAATCCTTTTCGGAAGGAAAGTTAATTCGAAATGTAGGGACGAATGTTGTCAAAGGTGATCCATCGAGATCAATTCCTAACGGATACAACAGTTCGCTATGGGAAGTCGCAAATCAGGAGCATTCTGGTAAGACCAATACATATGCGGTGTACGTTCAGTATCGTGTGCGACTTAGTGGAGAATTACTCAGCTTTAGAGCCAGTGTTACCCCATATGTTGAAGTCAAGAATGAGAGAGTAAAAGAGCTTGAGTTTTCTGAAGTTTTATTGCCAAGTGGATCCAAGAGAATCGAGGGAAATAATTCTGCCCATGGATGCGCTTGGACTGAGAACGGGCTATGTGGATTACCTGCGAATTTTGCGGAATATTCAGAGGTGACTCTTGATTTGAAAATCAATCATCAGGTAGTTGGATTCCTCAATGGGCGCCTGAAGAATCCTCTGATTTCACTCGAAAATTTATCTACCGGCTTCAAGAAATTATCCATTACAGGTCAACCTGTTCCTGTTCAAAAATCTTTTGCTAGAACTTTTGTTGCCGATGCAACTCCAGAAATTATTCAAGAGTTCAATTTCGAGGGATTCTCCAAAATCGGCCAAACATTAAGAACTTATGTGGCTACAGATATTAACGCGCTAGATCATTTTGATAAGTGGTCGAGGTATTTTCCAGATGAAGCTCAATCATTGCGAACTTATTGGGGTTTTTCATCCTCTGCCTCAAGTTCAGATAAATGCTTGCAGAGTAATGAGAGGATTCTCGGCTTGGTTACAACCAATGCCATGGTTTATGAACCAAGGCCTCCGAGGTTTATAGAGGGAAGTCTGAACTACCGTGTGGCTTCTCTTCATTCCAAGCCCAATGGTGGGGAATTTCAAGGTAGTTACGATCTAATTCTGGATTCGAAGGCCGCTCGATGCCTGTATGGATATTCTGATGCTCCAATCTCTGCCTCCGTAAGCATCACTTCTGGAAGTGGCGAGCAACAAAACATCTCGGTTACCACTGTCAACGAGCGGGATGGCTGGTTTCACTTAGGAGCTTACGGATTCACTTTCTCGTCGCCGGTGATTCGAGTAAAGCTGGCACAGCCAAACCCCCGAGGGGTATCGAAGGAGCCTCCGGCAGGGAAAACCGTGATCATCTGCTTGAAGGGCAAGCTCCAGAAGAAGGTCTCGGCGGCAAAGCCGACCTGCCCGAAGGGCTATAAGAAGGTCGCTCGCTAGACCACCCCTCGGCGTGTCGCCGGTCACAAATGGGGGCCGATCTAGGCGATTTCCCTTATAAGGGGGCTCTCCCATAGAATCACCCTTCTGTTCAGCCTGATTTCCACAGATTTCTGGCTGAGCCGATTCATGTTCGTTTAATTTGATACAGAAATTGGG